>CALXGL010000216.1 GCA_944387825.1 uncultured Oscillospiraceae bacterium
CGGACTTCTTCGTCTGGGTGGTCAAGGCCCCGCTCAATATGGACGTCTTCTTCCTCGCGCTCGCCGCGCTCTTCTTCGGCATAGGCCGGGCGGTGACGCTCAAGAACCCCATAACCGCCGCGACGGCGTGACGCGCGGAAAGCGCGCGCCTCAAAGCCTGGCCGCGCTTTGCGCAATAAAAATGACCAGTCCTGCGACTGGTCATTTTTTATATAGGGCTCAAGCCATGTACTTCTTTATATCCGCGCCCAGGGTTTCGGGATCGGCGGTCATGGTAATGGTGAACTTTATGCCCTCGCTGTCGGCAAAGCTGTCGAGCCAGTTGAGGAAGTCCACGACCTTGTCCTCGGCGTTGGAATTGAACATCTTGTGGAAGTTGTCTATGAATATGTGGGAAATATCGTAGTTTCCTGCGCGAAGTCCGCTTATGAAGCCCTTCATGAACTCAAACGTTCCGATTTGATAGTCGCTGGCGTAAATCAGACGGGCCTGATAGGGTATATCAAATGTGAGCGCTTTATCCTTCTCAATGCAGATGACGTCTCCGCTTTCCTCATTTACGGCTTTGCTCACCAGCTCGACAAGCTGCTTCGTCTTGCCAGACCCTTTCAGGCCCACTATAACTTTGACCATGCCAGTCACGCTCCTTTTTATAAAAGTACAGCTCCCGCTGCCGTGTCGGGTTAAATACAGCTTATCATTTTTCAACCCGGAGTGCAACATATAAAGTGAAAGTTTATGAAATGTTAACGGCGTGTCAAAAGTCCAGGGTTGCGAAATAGTCCTCCGGGGTCTCGGCGCGGCGTATCAGCTTCGCGCTGCCGTCGGGCATGAGCAGCACTTCGGCGCTGCGCAGGCGGCCGTTATAGTTATAGCCCATGGCGCGGCCGTGCGCGCCGGTGTCGTGTATGACCAGCGTGTCGCCTACCTCCACCTCGGGCAGCATGCGGTCAACGGCGAACTTGTCGTTGTTCTCGCAGAGCGAGCCGGTCACGTCATAGAGGTGATCGCACTCGGCTTCCTCTTTTCCGCAGACGGTTATGTGGTGGTACGCGCCGTACATGGCCGGGCGCATGAGGTCGCAGGCCGAGGCGTCCACGCCGATATAATCCTTATATATCTTCTTTTCGTGCAGCACCCTGGTCACCAGGCAGCCGTAGGGAGCGAGCATGTAGCGGCCCATTTCGGTGAATATTTTTACGTCGCCCATGCCCGCGGGGACGAGAATATCGTCAAAGGCCCGCTTGACGCCTGAGCCTATCACGGATATATCCGGCATGGGCTCGCCCGGGCGGTAGGGTATGCCCACTCCGCCGGAGAGATTGATGAAGGCCACGTGCGCGCCGGTCTCCTCGTGCAGCTCGACCGCGAGATGGAAAAGCTGCGCGGCGAGCTCGGGATAATAGGCTTCGCTGGTGGTGTTGGAGGCGAGAAAGGCGTGTATGCCGATATGCTTTACGCCGCGCTGCATGAGCATACGGAAGGCCTCGGAAATCTGCTCGCGCGTCATGCCGTACTTGGCCTCGCCGGGGTTGTCCATAATGCGGTTCGCTATCGAGAACTTACCGCCGGGGTTGTAGCGGCAGCACATTGTCTCGGGATATTCGCCCACGCACTCGTCATAGAAGGGTATGTGGCTGATATCGTCGAAGTTTATGATGGCGCCGAGCTTGTGCGCAAGCCGGAACTCCTCCGCGGGGGTGTCGTTTGAGGAGAACATTATCTCATCGCCGCCGATGCCCAGCTTTTCGCAGAGCAGAAGCTCGGTGAGGCTGGAGCAGTCCATGCCGCAGCCCTCGGCGCGGAGTAGCTCCATTATGGCCGGAGTCGGCGTCGCCTTTACGGCGAAATATTCCCTGTAGCCCGCGTTCCAGGAGAAGGCGGCATTGACCCTTCTGGCGTTTTCGGTGATTCCGCGGGCGTCGTAGAGATGAAAAGGAGTGGGAAAAACGCGCTCCAAAGCCTCGATTTGCTGCGAACTGACGAACGGCATCTTTGTATTTGTCATTTTTAAGCCCTCCAAAGCGGCGAAAATGTGGATTGTAAATCTAAAAATATTATAATATAATGATATTCAGAAGTCAAAACACATTGAGCGAAAAAATACTTTGATTCGCTCTGGAAAAAATGTATAATGTGTAGTAAGAGACGGGCCGCTCCCGAAGCCCCGTGCAAACAGGAGGCTATGCTATGGAACAGAGAGAACTCGCAGAAAAGTATGTCTCGAACGACGACATATGGCTTTTCAACACAGGAAACGCTCAGAGAGCCTACGACGCCTTCGCCTGCAAATACATACCGGAAGCCGGACTGACGCGCTTCGCCGTCTGGGCGCCAAATGCGCGAGAGGTGAGCGTCGTCGGAGACTTCAACGGCTGGGACGCCTCGGCCGCGCCTATGGAACGGCGCGAGGGCGGCGTCTGGTGCGCATTTTTGCCCGGTGTTAAAAATGGTGACATCTATAAGTTCCGCGTTGTCGGAGCGGACGGGAACGCCGTGCTCAAGGCGGACCCCTTCGCCCTGCATGCGGAGACCGGCCCGGCGACCGGCAGCAAGGTCTGGGATATTGAGGGCTGGAAGTGGAACGATTCCGCTTTCATGGCGGAGCGGAGCCGCAGAAACGCCCTGAGCTCGCCCATGAACATCTATGAGCTGCATATGGGCTCCTGGCGCAAGCGTGACGACGAGGTTTACCCCAATTACCGCGAGGTCGCGGACCAGCTTGCGGACTACTGCCGCAAAATGCGCTTTACCCACGTCGAGCTCATGCCGATAACCGAGTACCCCTTCGAGGGCTCCTGGGGCTATCAGGTCACCGGCTACTTTGCGCCCACAAGCCGCTACGGCACGCCGCAGGATTTCATGTACTTCGTGGACAGGCTGCACAGCGAGGGTATAGGCGTCATCGTGGACTACGTCCCGGCGCACTTCCCGCGCGACGAGCACGGGCTGCGGCTTTTCGACGGCACGCCCTGCTATGAGTGCAGCGAAAAACGCATGGCCGAGCACCCCGACTGGGGCACCATGATTTTCGACTACGCCAAGCCGCAGGTTCAGAGCTTCCTTGTGAGCGCGGCGGCCTTCTTCTTCGACAAGTACCACATAGACGGCATCCGCGTAGACGCCGTGAGCAGCATGCTGTATCTCGACTACGGACGCAGGAACGGGGAGTGGACCCCGAACAAGGACGGCGGCAACATCAATTACGGGGCCGTGGACTTCCTCAGAAAGCTCAACTCGACCATCCTGACCAACTTCCCCGGCGCGGTTACCATAGCGGAGGAGAGCACGGCCTTCCCGCTCGTGAGCCGCCCGCCCGATGCCGGCGGCCTGGGCTTCATGTTCAAGTGGGACATGGGCTTCATGCACGACATGCTCGACTACATGGCCATGGACCCGTACTTCCGCAGCAAGAACCACAGCCGCATCACATTCTCCATGATGTACGCATTCTCCGAGAATTTTGTCCTCGCCTTTTCGCATGACGAGGTCGTCCACGGCAAGGCCAGTATGGTGAACAAGATGTGGGGCGACTATGAGACCAAGTTCGCCTCGCTGCGCGCCCTGTACGGCTACCAGTTCGCTCATCCCGGCAAGAAGCACACCTTCATGGGCGGCGAATTCGCCCAGTTCATCGAGTGGGACTACAAAAAGCAGCTGGACTGGAACCTGCTCGAGTACCCGATACACGACGCCATGCGCAGATATTTCCGCGACCTCGGCCGCGTCTACGAGTCCACGCCCGCGCTCTACAGGATTGATGACAGCTGGGACGGCTTCCAGTGGCTGAATGTGGACGATGCCGACCGCAGCTCAGTGGCCTTCATGCGCATGTCGAGAGGCTCGTACATAGTCTGCGCGGTGAACTTTACCCCCGTGCGCTATGACGGCTTCACAATAGGACTGCCCAGGCCCGGCGTGCTGCGCGAGCTCATTAACTCCGACGACAAAAAGTACGGCGGCTCCGGCGTGCTCAACGCGCCGGAAATACGTGCGCACAAACGCGCCTTCCTGGAGCACCCGTATTCCGCGGAAATAACGCTGCCGCCCATGAGCTGCGTTTACTTCAGATTTACGCCCGGAAAGCCGGCAGCCGCGCACAAAAAACCGGCCGCAAATAAAGCCCGGCCCAAAAGAGCGTAAAATATTATCCCCGGCAAAGCATGTTTTCCCGTCAGGCGCGCCGCGCGCAGCCCCCACGCGCGCGGCGCGGCAGGAACAGAAAGGAAAGGTTTATATGAAACGCGAATTCCAACAGGCCCTTGCAGATAAGGGACGCGACCGTCTACCGACCGTATTGCTCGTCAGCGCCGAGTGCGCGCCGATTTCAAAGACCGGCGGTCTCGCCGATGTCGTCGGCACTCTTCCAAAAAGCCTGGCGGCTCTGGGCGTGGACGCGCGCGTCATTACTCCCTACCACCGCTGCGTCAAGGACAGATACCGCGACCAGGTGGAGCATATGTTCAGCTTTTCCGTGGACCTCGGCTGGCGCAGCCAGTATGTCGGCATAGAGAAGCTCGTGGTAGACGGCGTGACCATCTACCTTGTGGACAATGAGTACTATTTCGGCGACCGCATTTACCGCGGCGGCATACCGGAGGGCGAGCAGTACGCCTTCTTCACCCGCGCTGTGCTCGACGCCATTCCCAACCTGGGCTTCTTCCCGGACATACTCCACTGCAACGACTGGCACACGGCCATGATCCCCGTTCTGCTGCGCACACAGTACGGCAACTATGTCCACGGACGCATGAAGACCCTGCTCACCATACACAACATAGCCTATCAGGGCAAGTTCGGCTTCGAGTTCTTCCGCGACCTGCTGAGGGTGGAGGACAGGTATTTCACGCCGGAATTCATCGAGCTCAACGGCTGCGGCGCCTTCCTCAAGGGCGGCTGCGTCTTTGCCGACAGGCTCAGCACTGTGAGCCCCAGCTACGCGGGAGAGATATGCACCCCGTATTACGGCGAAGGCCTTGAAGGCATACTCAACGCCCGCCGCCACCAGCTTTCCGGCATTATAAACGGCATAGATACGAAGACCTTCAACCCCTTCTCCGACCCGCTTATACCCAAGAAGTTCGACAAGGGCCATCTCAAGGGCAAGCAGGTCTGCAAGGAATCGCTCATGTACGACATGGGCCTGCACGCAGACGCGCGCACGCCGCTTGTCGCCATGGTCACGCGCATGACGCCGCAGAAGGGCTTTGACCTCATAGAGCGCGTGCTCGACGAAATGATGTACTTCGACATCTGCTTCCTGCTGCTCGGCAGCGGCGCGAAGAAGTACGAGACCTTCATGCGCGAGGCCGAGAACCGCCACCGCGGCCGCATCTGTTCCTACATAGGCTATAACGAGGAGCTGGCTCACCGCGTCTACGCCGGCGCCGACATGCTGCTTATGCCCAGCCGCTTCGAACCCTGCGGCCTTTCGCAGATGATAGCCATGCGTTACGGCACCCTGCCCATAGTGCGCGAGACCGGCGGCCTCAGGGACACCGTCAAACCCTATAACCAGTACACCGGGGAGGGCAACGGCTTCTCCTTCGCAAACTACAACGCCCATGAGATGAAGGCTACGGTGGAGATGGCCATAGACGTCTACCGCAATCAGCCCGACGCCTGGACCAAGCTCCAGCGCAGCGCCATGAGCGAGGACTTCAGCTTCGCCCGCTCGGCGGAGGACTATGCCCGCCTCTATATAGATATGCTGTAAACCTATGGGCAGAAAGAGAAAGACAACAGTATATTTCGGCGGAGAAGCGCATGAGCTGTGGACAGAACACGGGCTGAAAGTCAGCTACGCCGGGCGCACTGCCGTTGTCGCCGCGTTTGACGCTGGCGCGCTGCGCGCCGAGGCCCCCGAGCCGGAGCGCGCGGGCGACGTGAAGGCGGGATATAACGAACTCGCCAGGAGCCTTGAACTTGCGCTGCGTCTCAACGCGGGGGCGGTTTCCCCGCTCTCGGGGGCGTATTTCGCCGCCGCGGCCCGCGTACAGCTCGCGCTGGAGGACGCCGCCGGCTGGCGCAGCCTGCCGGAGACTTTCCGGCGGGAAATATGCGGCGGGGTGGAGAGCATAGAACTCGTGGAGCTTCTGCGCTGCCTGCTGGATGAAAAGGGCGCGGGCTGGGACGAGGCCGCCGCCGTCGTGTCGGCGTGTTTCACGCTGCGCGTGCCCGGACGCCGGACGGATGCTCCGGTGCCCCTGGCCGCCGTGAGCGCGCTGCAGATGCGCGACGCAAAGCTCATAGGCGTTCTGAACGAGAAGCTCTGTTCCCGCCTCTGGGAGGCCTGGCCCGGCGACTGGCTGCGTATAGGAGAGAGCGCCATAGTGCGCGACGACGAGGCGGATTTCGCCATGCTCGGCGCGGCGCTCTGCTCGCGCGTATATTGTACGAAGGAGGAGCTGGCAGGTCCGTTCCGCGCGCTCTACACGCTGGAGCCGGCCAGATTTGTCGAAATATGATAATTTCAGAACTCACTCCCTTCATAACTCACGACCCCGCCCGGGAACGTTTCCACAGCCCCCTGGGCGCCGTGGAGACCCGCGCGCCGCTGCGGCTCGCCTTCTCCGACGCGCGCTCGGACGTCAGGAGCGCCGAGCTGGTTGTCGAGGGCGACAACGGCTTTGAGCAGCGCTGGGAGATGGCGCCGGACGGCGGCGACTGGGCCGTCTCGATTGCCGCGCCGGATACACCCGCCGCGCTCTGGTACAACTTCCGCCTCACGCTTGAGAGCGGCGAGCTCTGGCTCTCCGCGGCCTACGGCGGCCGTTTCGGCCAGCTCATGAGCACGAAAGGCGAGGGCTTCCGCCTTACGGTCTATGAGCGCGGCTTTGCGACGCCGGAGTGGTTCAGGCGCAGCGTGATGTATCAGATATTCCCCGACCGCTTCGCCCGCGACGCGGGCGATACCGCACGGCAGGGCGTCGAGCGGCACAGGGCCATGGGGCGCACAGTCAAATACCATGAGGACTGGTCGGAGAGCGTGGACTGGCAGCCGAACAGCACGGACGGCTTCTATTTCCCGCTTGACTTCTTCGGAGGCACCTTCAAAGGCATAGAGGAGAAGCTCGACTACATAGCGTCCCTGGGCATAGGCGTCATTTATCTGAACCCCATAGTAGAGGCGCGCAGCAACCACCGCTACGACGCGGGCGACTATATGCAGCCGGACCAGATTCTCGGCTCGCTCGAGGATTTCGAGCGGCTCTGCGGGAGCGCGAGAGCGCGCGGCATACGCATAATGCTAGACGGCGTCTTTTCGCACACGGGCGCGGACAGCGTGTATTTCAACCGCGACGGGCGGTATGAGAGCGCGGGCGCCTACAACGCAGGAAAGAGTTCGCCATACTATTCCTGGTACGATTTCCGCAAGTGGCCGGACGAGTACCGCTGCTGGTGGAACTTTCCCGACCTGCCAGAGGTAAACGAGCACGACCCCGGCTGGGAAAAGCTCGTCATAACGGGCGAGGACAGCGTCGTGAAAACCTGGCTGCGCCGCGGCGCGGAGGGCTGGCGGCTCGACGTCGCCGACGAGCTGCCCGACGACACGCTCGCCAAAATACGCGCCGCCGTCAAGGCGGAAAAGCCCGAGGCCGTCGTGCTCGGCGAGGTCTGGGAGGACGCAATAACCAAGTTCAGCTACGGCGCGCGGCGCAAGTACGCCCTCGGAAACGCGCTGGACACGGTCATGAACTACCCATTCCGCAGCGCGGTGCTGGATTTCTTCTGCTTCCGGACGAATTCCTGGGCTCTCAAGGGCTTCCTTATAAGCCAGCGGATACACTATCCGCTGCCCATGTATTACGCGCTTATGAACCTGCTCTCCTCGCACGACGTGGAGAGGGCGCGCACCGCCCTGGCCACGCGGCTGGACGCGCGCAGCATGACGCGCGAGCAGCAGGCGCGTTTCATCATAAGCGACAGCCAGGACGCCCGCGGCGCGGCGATGCAGAAGCTCGCCGCGGCGGTACAGTTCGCCGTCCCCGGAGTGCCGAGCGTATACTACGGCGACGAGACGGGCATGAACGGTATGCTCGACCCCTTCAACCGAGCCCCGTTCACGGAGGGCCGCCATCCGCTGACGGACTGGTACAGGGCCCTCGGCGAAGCGCACGTAAAGTACGACGCGCTCAAGTGCGGTTCCGCCGC
This sequence comes from uncultured Oscillospiraceae bacterium, assembly GCA_944387825.1. GTDB lineage: Bacteria > Bacillota > Clostridia > Oscillospirales > Oscillospiraceae > Scatomorpha. The sequence continues at coordinate 8,155 of CALXGL010000216.1, forward strand.
CTTCTTCGCCCCGCATCCGGATGTATTGTGCATACTGCGCTGCGTCGCCGGCGGGCGCGACTGTTTCGGCTCCGAGGCTTCAGACGGCGTCCTGCTCTGCGCCGTCAACCGTTCGAACTCGGCCGTCGAAACGGTCTGCGACCTCTGGCTGGACAACGCGGGACTGACTGCTGCCGAGCTCAGGGCCCTCGCGGACATGAATCTGACGCACGGCGAATGTCTCCTGTGCGGAGAGAGCGTCGAGGTCGAAAACGGCCTTGTAAGGCTGAACATCCCCGCCGAAAGCGCGAGGCTGTATGTATTGAAATAACGCCGGCGACAGGCGCCCGCAATTTTGCGGGCGCCTTTTTATGTTTATTTTTTGACTTTTTCGCGTGATACGGTTCGGAAAACGGGGGAAACGCGGAATGGGGCTACGGACAAAGGTATGATGAAACTTCATACTACCAATATCAAACAGAAGGTCTATACTTGAACCAAGGATTGTTAATCCATGCATGAAAGGGGAGACCTGAGTTGAGAAACAATAAAAACTCCTGGGCCAATAAAATACCGGCCTGGGCGTGGGGGATAATATCCCTGCTCGTCGCTCTGTTAGTCTGGTACTTGCTGAGCATAGGCGAGAACACCGGGCGCGCGTTCCCGTTTGCGCCGCTCACGATAGAGGGCCTGGCCCGCATGATAAAGAACGGCGCGTTCTTCGAGGACCTCGCGAGCAGCCTTATAAGCGTGGGCGCGGGCTTCGCGCTCGGCTTCGTGATAGCGCTGCCGGTCGCCATCCTCATGGCCTGGTACCTGCCGATACGCAACGTCCTGAACCCCTGGATCCAGTTCGTGCGCAACATACCCCCCCTGGCCTACGTCCCGCTGATAGTCATGACCGCCGGCGTCGGCCGCCCCGCTCAGGTCACCGTCATCACCATCGCCTGCTTCCTCACCATGTGCGTGACCATATACCAGGGCGTCACGAACGTGGACGAGACGCTGATAAGGGCCGCCCGCGTCCTCGGCGCGAAGAACCGCGACATCTTCATCCGCGTCATCACCCCTGCCACGCTCCCCTTCATCATCACGGCCATACGCCTCGGCGCCTCCGTCGCGCTGACTACCCTGATAGCCGCCGAAAGCACCGGCTCCGGCGCGGGCCTCGGAATGCGCATCCGCGCGCTGAACAACACCTTCGATTCCGCGCCCATGCTGGCCTACGTCATAATCATCGGCATCCTCGGCATACTCATTGAGAAAATTATCC
>CALXGL010000217.1 GCA_944387825.1 uncultured Oscillospiraceae bacterium
CTCGCGCAGCAGCTCGAGTATGCTCTCGGTGGTCGTCGGGTCGAGGGCGCTGGTGGCCTCGTCGCAGAGCAGCACCTTGGGATTGCTCGCCAGCGCGCGGGCAATCGCGACGCGCTGCTGCATACCGCCGGAGAGCTGGGCCGGGTAGGCCCCCTCGCGCCCGGCGAGGCCGACCGTGGCCAGCAGCTCGCGGGCGCGCCGGTTGGCCTCCGGCCTCGGCACGCGCGCCAGCTCCAGCGGGAAGCGGACATTCTCCAGGGCGTTGCGCTGCATCAGCAGGTCGAAGCGCTGGAATATCATGCCGATGTTCCGCCGGGCCTCGCGCAGCGCCCTGCCGCTGAGCGCCGTCATCTCCTTGCCGTCCACTATCACGCGGCCGCTTGTCGGCGTCTCCAGCAGGTTTACGCAGCGCACCAGCGTGCTCTTACCCGCGCCGGAGAGGCCGATGATCCCGAATATCTCGCCCTCCTCTATGCTGAGCGAGACGTCGTCCAGCGCGTGGACGGCACTCTCGCCCTCGCCGAAGGTCTTGGTGAGATGCTGTAATTCTATCATCGCCATTTGAGCCTGTCTCCTTATCTTTCTCAACGCACTGCCTGCGCAAGCGGTGACGAGCAGCCGGGCGGGCAGATCTTTCGTCCAGCAAAGCGCGATTCCCGCAGGAATACTTTGTGTATTTCAAGGGAAGCTCGCGAAGCGGGGCGGAAAATATGCCGGCCGGATGCCGTGTCCCGCTTGGGTAGGCTGTGCAAATAAAAAATCCCCGGCGCACAATAGCGCCAGGGACGATTGAAAACCGTGTTACCACCCTGTTTCACCCGCCGCTCGCGCGGACGGGCCTCGCGGGGTACCATCATACCCCAGCCGCTGTAACGGGCGGACCCGTCGCAGCCTAACGCAAAAGCGCTCGGTGCGCGACTCAGGAGCAATGTTCACCCGCGCGATGCGCGCTTCGGTCCCACTATCCGAAGCCCCCTGTGCCGGTCCTTCCGGGCTACTCTTTCCTTCACTGTCTTTCGGTGTGAAGCTGTGATGACAGGATAACGCCGGAAGGGGCAAAAAGTCAAGCCGGCAAAAGCCACAAAGCTCTCGGCGCATTTCCCCGGCGCGTTGTCGGTTGCGCACAGTTTTTTGCCCGTCAGCGGCGTAATGAATAAATATTCATCCTAATTTCCGCCAAAAATCTCTCCCGGGCGAGAAATTGCCGCTTGACAAACGCGCCGGGCAGTGTATAATGAAGCCAATTTCATACGAAAAGATAGAGGCGCGGCCGACAAGAGTACGCACGTCAAACGCCAGACAGCGTGTGCCGAAAGGGGAAGCCGCCGAGGCGCCGCATATGTGTCTGGGTGTGCGGCTGCCGGGCCGGGGGATAACATCCGTCGGACTGTCACGGTTGTGGAGCGCTATCGAAAAGCAGTGAAAGCATTTGTTGCCGCCATTGAACTTCACCACCGGGAGAAGCTCAGGGCGGTAAAATTTTTTCCTTGAGCTTCGCAATCCAGCCCAGCGGGCGCGAGACCCGCCGCGAAGAATCGCGTGGAATGAGAAACGAAAGGAAAAGATGAAAATGACCAGAAGAATCCTTGCAATGCTCATGGCTCTCGTCATGGTGTTCGCCCTCGCCGCCTGCGGCGAGGAGCCGTCCGGCGGCACCGAGGATGAAGTCCTCTCCGCCGAGGAGCTAAAGGCCCAGGTGGACGAGATTATCGCCGGCCTGACCGTCCCCGAGGACGTCGACCCCGCCGCCGTGCAGGGCGTTGAGGACGGCGTGCTGACCGTCGCAATGGAGTGCGCCTACGCCCCCTACAACTGGACGCAGGTCGACGACTCCAACGGCGCCGTCCCCATCGCCAGCGGCTACGCCAACGGCTACGACGTCATGATTTCCCAGATCATCTGCGACATCTATGGCTGGGACCTCGAGGTTGTCGCCAGCGCGTGGGACTCCCTGGCCCCGGGCGTGCAGAGCGGCACCTATGACGCCAACATCGCCGGCCAGAGCATGACCTCCGACCGCATGGCCCAGGTCGACATGGCCGGCCCGTACTACTACGCCACCATCGTCGTCGTCACCACCGCCGACAGCGAGTACGCCGTCGCCCAGGGCATCTCCGACCTCTCCGGCGGCACCTGCACCGCGCAGAGCGGCACGATATGGTACGACTCCTGCCTGCCGCAGCTTGCGGACATCGAGCTGCTGCCCCCCGCTGAGACCGCTCCCCAGATGATCATGAGCCTCACCACTGGCCAGTGCGACTACATCTGCACCGACCTGCCCACCGCCACCGCCGCCGTGCGCAATAACGAGGGACTCAAGATACTCAACTTCTCCGGCACCGACGGCGACTTCCAGTTCGCCAGCGAGGAGGAGCGCGCCGAGAACGTCAACATCGGCATCAGCGTCCAGAAGGGCAACACCACACTGCTCGACGCCATGAACGCCGTGCTCAGCCAGATGGATGAGAGCGACTTCAACACCATCATGGACTACGCCATCGCCATCCAGCCCGCTATCTGACAGCCGGACGGCCGAAACCTGCGCAGGGCGCGGAGTTCTCTCCGCGCCCTGTAGGCGCGAATAAAAGCAAAGGGGTTTATTGAATGGACAGATTTTCCGCCCTGTTTGCAGACATAGGCGATCTGCTGGGCGTATATTGGAAGACCTATCTCACCGGCATGGGCAACACGCTCATACTGGCCGTCGTGGCCACGCTTATAGGCTGCATAATCGGGCTCGCCTGCGGCATTCTCAACACGATACCGTACGCCAAAAACGACCCGCCGGTCAAAAAGTTCTTCCTCAGGCTTATCCGCGTGATAATCCGCATTTACGTTGAGGTTTTCCGCGGCACGCCC
>CALXGL010000218.1 GCA_944387825.1 uncultured Oscillospiraceae bacterium
TGAGCAGGCGGCAGCGGTCAATGTGCCGCAGAAAATCGTGCCCGAGGCCGGCGCCCTCGCTGGCGCCTTCGATAATGCCGGGGATATCCGCAATCACAAAACTCTCGCCCTCGCGGATGTAGACTACTCCCAGGTTCGGGAAAAGCGTGGTAAAGTGATAGTTCGCTATTTTGGGGTGGGCATTGGTGACGACGCTCAGCAGCGTGCTCTTTCCCACGTTCGGGAATCCCACGAGACCGACATCCGCGAGCAGCTTGAGCTCCAGCAGCACTTTGTGCTCCTCGCCGGGCAGGCCCGGCTTAGCAAAGCGCGGGGTCTGACGCGTGGCAGTGGCGAAGCGTTTGTTGCCCCAGCCTCCGCGGCCTCCGCGGCAGACGGTGTAGTCCTCTCCGGAGCTCATGTCGTGCATGACGGAGCCGGAGTCGGCGTCGCGTATGACGGTGCCGCGCGGCACACGCAGGATTACATCCTCGCCGTCTTTGCCGGTACAGCGCTTGCCCCCGCCGGGCGCGCCGTTTCCGGCGGCGAACTTGCGCTTGTAGCGGAAGTCCATGAGCGTGCTCATGTGGTCGTCAACACGGAAAATAACGTCTCCGCCGCGCCCGCCGTCCCCGCCGTCCGGCCCGCCGGCCGCGACATATTTCTCTCGGTGAAACGATACGGCCCCGTCGCCGCCCTTTCCGGCGCGGACCTCGATGGTGACTTTATCAACAAAAGGTGAAGCCATTGCGGTACTCCTTAAAATTGTGGATGCGCGGCTCTCAGAAGCCTGCGCTGCTCCGCATGCAACCTCATACGGAATAAAAAACGCGGACGGGCTTTCGCTCGTCCGCGCTGATTCACTGAGCTATCTCCTCGTAGACAGAGACCTTCTTGCGGTCCTTGCCGTAGCGCTCGAACCTCACGGTGCCGTTGACGAGGGAGAACAGGGTGTCGTCCTTGCCCTTGCCGACATTGGTGCCGGGATGGATCTTGGTGCCGCGCTGGCGGACGAGAATGTTGCCCGCGAGAACGTACTGACCGTCGGCACGCTTCGCGCCGAGGCGCTTGGACTCGCTGTCACGACCGTTTTTGGTCGAACCCATACCTTTTTTATGAGCCATGTGTTACACCTCCGATTATCTTTGCGTGCTCTCAGCCGATGGTCTCTATCTGGACCTTCGTGTAGGGCTGACGATGGCCCTGCAGACGCTGGTAGCCCTTCTTGGGCTTCATCTTATAGATGCGGATCTTCTTGCCCTTGCCGTTCTTCACGACGTTGCCGGTCACGACGGCGCCTTCAATCACGGGAGCGCCGAAAACGCTGCCCGCTTCGTCAATAACGGCGAGAACGCGATCGAACTTGACGGTGGAACCGGCGTCGAGGTCGAGCTTTTCAACGTAAATGACGTCGCCCTCCGCCACGCGGTACTGCTTACCGCCGGTCTCAATTACTGCATGCTTCATTATTTTCATCCTCTCCGGAAGAGACTCGCTCTCGGGGCGGGACAATTGTCCTCTTCCATGCCCTGTCAATGCGGCTCAAATATGATACCATAAGCATGTACCCATGTCAACTATTATTTATAATTCCCGGGCTTTATTGAGAAATTCTTCGTCAAATTGACAATTGGTCCGACCAGAGCCATAGAAACATTTCAGTTTATTGAACTTTCGCATAATTTTTAATCACAAATGAGCGCTTTGTGATTGCTTTTTGACCAAAGTTGTGTTATCATACTAACAATATCGCGGACGGGCAGACCAATCCTGTTCGTGGAGGTAAGGCGGAGTACATGTTTTTGCCGCCGTAAATTTTGAAAAGAAGGAAGGATGTATAATGGACGAGAAGTACAGTGCCTTATTTACGCCATGGAAAATCGGCAATGTGGAGATAAAAAACCGCATAGTCATGTGCTCCATGGGCGGCACCAGCCTCTTCGGCTGGATGGAGCCCTGCCACTTTGACAAAGAGGCGGCATATTTCCTGCTTCAGACCGCGCGCGACGACGTTGGCCTGATTCTTCCCGGCATGCAGTGGGTGCGCGACGTCATGGGCAACCGCTGGCTGTATACGAACAAGCGCATGTTCGCGGAGCTCAAGGAGTACATGCAGGACTTCCACAAGACCGGTGCGAAGCTGTTCATCCAGCTGGCTGCCGGCTGCGGCCGTTCCATGGGCGTCAACCACCTGATGAGCATGATGCTCGACCATCCGGCCCTCGGCAAAGTCGGCAAGTTCGTAATGGACGCAGAGTATCTATGTGCAAGCGCCTCGCCCACGCCCAACCGCTGGAAGCAGGACTACAAGTCCCGCCCGCTGACCGTCGCGGAGATTAAGGAGAGCACCGAGGCCTTCGGCAAGACCGCTCGCCTGCTGCGCGAGGCCGGAGTTGACGGCGTCGAGATTCACGCCGTGCACGAGGGCTACACGCTCGACCAGTTCGCTATCAAGAACTTCAACTACCGCACCGACGAATACGGCGGCAGCCTCGACAACCGCCTGCGCTACGCCACCGACATCGTCAAGAACATAAAGAACGCCGCGGGCAGCGACTTCCCGGTGAGCCTGCGCTACTCCGTCGTCTCCAAGACGAAGGACTTCTTCCAGGGCGCGGTCCCCGGCGAGGAATTCGTCGAGTTCGGCCGCGACATGGCCGAGAGCGAGGTCGTTGTCAAGAAGCTGCAGGATGCCGGCTACGACATGCTCAACTGCGACAACGGCACCTACGACGCCTGGT
>CALXGL010000219.1 GCA_944387825.1 uncultured Oscillospiraceae bacterium
AAGACACCAAGCGCAAGAGGGGCCTCCGTCAGGGCGCCTACGCGGACGAGACCAACGTCTCCGCGATCAAGCGCATGATCCCGTATAAATAAGGAGGTAAGCAGCAATGGCCAGAGTTAAGGGCGCGCTGATGACGCGCAAGAGAAGGAACAAGATGCTCGGCCTTGCGAAGGGCTACTGGGGCAACAAGTCCCGCCACTTCAAGATGGCCAAGCAGCAGGTCATGAAGTCCGGCCGTTACGCCTACGTCGGCCGCAAGCAGAAGAAGCGCGACTTCCGTCAGCTTTGGATCACCCGCATCTCCGCCGGCTGCCAGCTCAACGGCATGAACTACTCCACCTTTATGCACGGCCTCAAGCTCGCGGGCATCGACATGAACCGCAAGATGCTCTCCGAGACCGCCATACACGACCCCGCCGCCTTTGCCGAACTGTGCGCGAAGGCCAAGGCCGCCCTGTAAATACGGCTTCAAAGGACCCGGGCCCGGAAGGGCCCGGGTCTCTCTTGACAATTGTGTCCTACAAGTGTAGTATAGTGTTATACTACACTTGTAGGAGGGAACGGCCGTGCATATAACTCGCTCGGAACGTGATGTGCTCGAGGCGCTGTGGCGAGGGGAAAGCTTTGCCCTCGGCGAGCTGGCCGCGGTGCTCAAGGCCGGCAGGGGCTGGAACAAGAACACGGTGTACACCTATCTCACGCGGATGGCGGCAAAGGGGCTCGTGCGCATAGACCGCGCCAAACCGAAGCCATATTCCGCGGCCCTGAGCCGCGAGGAGTGGGCCGAGTCCGAGCGCGGCGAGCTGCTCGAGCAGGTCTACAAGGGCGCGGCGGGCGAGCTCATAGCCGCATTTCTCAAGGAGTCGCGCCTCTCTCACGCCGAATATGAGAGGCTCCGGCGGCTGCTTGACGAGATGGAGGTGTGACGTGAGCAGCATCTGGGAATTCCTCTATCAGACGCTGACCGTTTCGCTGGCCGCGGCGGCCCTGCTGCTTGTGAAATGGCCGCTGAGCGACAAGCTCTCGCCGCGCTGGCAGTACGGCGTCTGGGGTGTGCTGGCGCTCCGGGCGCTTATACCGGCCTCGCTCTCGCGCGGGATAGTCCCGCAGCTCGCGCTCTGGCTTGAGACGGCGAAGTCCGCCGCGGAGCTGCATCTGAGCTCGGCCTATTCGGAGCCCTTCGGGCTCATGGACCTGCGCTCGCCCCTGCCGTGGCCGGAGGGCGCGCCGAAGAGCCTCACGGACTGGCTGTTTATAGCCTATTTCGCCGGCGCCGTGCTCACGCTTTTGTGGTACGCCTGGCGCTACGCCTCCCTGCGCGCCCTGCTCCTGCGCGGGCGGGAGCCCTCCGGGGAGGCCGCGGCGGTCATAGAACGCGTCGCGGCGAAGTATAAGCTGCGCGCCTGCCGGGCCGTGGAGGTGCCGGGGCTCAAAAGCGCCTTCGTCTGCGGCGTCTTCCGGCCCGTGCTGGCCCTGCCCGAGGGCGAGGCGCCGGACGAGAAGGTTATACTCCACGAGCTGCTGCATCTCAAGTACTTTGACGCGGGGCAGAACGTGTTCTGGTGCGTCCTGCGCGCGCTGCACTGGTGCAACCCATTTTTGCAGTACGTCTTCAACCGCGTGGGCAACGACATGGAAGCCCTCTGCGACCGGCGCGTGCTGGAGCGGCTTGAGGGCGAGGAGCGGCGCGAGTACGGCTCCATCCTGCTCGGCATGGCCTCGGGCAGCTACGCCCGCGCGCCGGGCACAAGCTCCATCTCCAACGGCGCGAGGAATATCGCCCGGCGCATAGAGGCGATAGCGCGCTTCAAGCTCTACCCGCGCGGCATGGCGCTCGTGAGCGTGTGCACGGTGCTGTTACTGGCCTCGACATTGCTCACGGGCGCGAGGGCGGACTTCAGCCGGCTTGAAGGCTATCCGTACAGCGGGGAGGAGCTGCTGCCCGCCCTGGCCGCGGCGCGGATTGAGCGCTGCGCCACCATCCCCGGCGCACTGGACGTGTACGCGAAGGCGCTCGTCTTCCGGGACATGAAGCTCTACGCCCTGGCCTCGCCCGTTTCGGAGCAGGAGCGGATTTATGACGATTTCCTCAGCTGGGCAGGAGCCGATATTGCGCTCACGTCCGTCGGCGCCTCGGCGCAGCCCCGGGTGCTCAATCTGCGGCAGGCCGGGGAAGGGCGCATGCTCGCCGAGCTCGCCCTGCCGGGCGAAATACTCAGCGTCAGCTGGTCTTATGGCGCGGTGGGCGAAGAGCGTCTGGGGCAGTACTTCCTCGTGCCGGTCGAGATACTGCGCGAGGACGGCGGCTACGCCGTGCGCGCCGTCGGAGAGGAGCCGCGGCTTGAATACGTGCAGGGCGCCGGGCCCGCGCCGGATGCGCGCATAATCGGCGGAGGCGGCTGGGCCGATATCGACACGATGCTCGGCACGAGGCCGGCGGCCTATTCCGCCTGCGTGGATACGGTCGCTGGGCCGGTCACGGTCAGGCTTTACTCCGACGTCGAGGTGAAGCAGCCGGAGCAGCAGAGCGCCGGCCTCTGGGGCTTCGGCTTCGGCTCCGTCTACCCTCACGAGGCCGACCCCGACGCCGTGTGGGAGGACTGGAGCTTCGACTGCCGGTATACGGTCGAGCTCGACGCCCGGGAATACCGCGCCGCGGGCGGCGAGGGGAACGTCTCCGTCTTGTACGACTGGGTGCT
>CALXGL010000220.1 GCA_944387825.1 uncultured Oscillospiraceae bacterium
GGCATCGCCGCGCAGAAGATCTACGACTTCATCTGGGACACCTACTGCGACTGGTACATCGGGCTGGCCAAGGCCCGCCTGAACGGAGACGACGCCGAGGCCAGGGAGGGCGCCGAGCGCGTGCTGCTCTACGTGCTGACCGGCATACTCAAGCTGCTGCACCCCTTCATGCCCTTCATCACCGAGGAGATCTACCAGGCCATCCCGCACGAGAGCGAGGCGCTCATCATCGCGCCCTACCCGCGCTACGACGAGAGCCTCGCCTTCCCCGAGGAGGAGCGCAGCTTTGAGCTGGTCATGGACGCGATACGCGCCCTGCGCTCCCGCCGCGCGGACATGAACGTACCGCCCAGCCGCAAGGCCAAGGTCATAGTCTCCACCGCAGAGGCAGCCACCTTCGCCGCCGGCGCGCCCTATATCGAGCGCCTCGCCGGGGCGAGCGAGGTCGAGCTGGCTGGCGCGGACTATGAGGCCGGCCCGGGCATGGTGACGGTCACGACGCACTCCGCCAGGCTCTTCATGCCCATGGCCGAGCTGGTGGACATAGCCGCCGAGCGCGCCAGGCTCGAAAAGGAGCTGGAAAAGGCGAAAAACCAGCTCGCCGCCCAGGAAAAGAAGCTGGCCAACGCCGATTTCGTCTCCCGCGCGCCCGAGGCCGTCGTCAACGCCGAGCGCGAGAGGGCGGAGAAGGCCAAGGCCCTCATCGCCAATATCGAGGGTTCGCTCAAGGAGCTTGGCTGATTATGCAAACCAAAACGCCTCTGAATTTTCAGAGGCGTTTTGCCTTATGCCGTAGCCTATTTCTTGGAATGCGTCTTATCAAAAAAGGAGGGATAAGATGCAAAAGCTTCTCTGCGTAATACTGGCCCTGGCCTTCCTCTCGCTCGCCGCCTGCGGCGTGAGCGGGACGCCGGCGGAGGCATCGGAAGCGTCGCCGTCCGCGACGAGCGAGCCGCCGGAGGCGACGCCCGCCACGGCAGGATAAAGTATAGTACGCGCGGCAACTTTCATCATGAGATTTATATAATTATAAAATGCAAATTATTTATGAACTCGAACGAGAACAGCCCCCACAAAAGCGGGGCGCGGGGTCAACTTTTCCGCACGGCGGGATAGGGCCGGCGGGTATCGGTGCGGCCGAGCAGGTAATCGGTGCTTGTCTGGTAGAGGTCAGCAAGGGCTGACAACACATCGGTCGGGATGTCGCGCTTGCCAAGCTCATAGTTGGAGTAACAGACCTGGGAGCATTTCAGATACCGGGCCAGATCCGTCTGAGTCATGTCTGCGTCCTCGCGCAGGTCACGTATGCGCCTGTACATATCCCATCACCTCGTGCAAGTATCTGTACGAAAGTATAATTAAAACATTTTGTTTTATTACATTTAAAACAAAATGTTTTAAACTGTGTATGGCGCAAACTAAATTTAACATCTAGGAGGAATGGAAATGAAAAGGATAAGGCTGTTGGCGACTGTGCTGCTGTGTGTATTGCTGTTAGGCGCGCTGGCCGGCTGCGTCGCGCAGTCGCCGGAGGAGCAGATACTGGGGAAATGGGTATATGATGCCGACCCAGAACAATATATGATTTTCTACGATGACTACAATGTTGTAGATGCCGATGGCACTACAGCCAGATGGTTCATCGAAGGCGACACGCTGAGCATTATAGATCCTTGGTATGGGGCCGAGGAGGGGAGATATGAGCTTTCCGGGAACACGCTCCGTATATACACCGAATACGGCGTGGCGATTTTAAGGCGCGCCGGTTAAGCGAAGCGCCGGCGCGGATTTCAAAGCGGAAGGCCGCGTCAAGCATGGCCTTAATTTCAGGTAGCAGAACCTGGACGTGTGTGATTTCGTTTCTTCATGATACTACCCCCTGATGTAGTCTATTTTCCTACATCAGGGGGTATTTTGTCTATTGTCCAGTTTTACTGGGCGGTTCAAAAGGGGTTTTATCTTTCTCATACGCCCATCGCGGCGGCGATCTGGGCCAGACTCTGCACTCCGACGGTCTTGTTGATGAGGTTGCCGTCCTGGAAGTACAGCAGCGTGGGGATGTTCATGACGCCGTAGCGGGCGGCGAGCTGCGGCTCGTCGTCCACGTCCACCTTGCAGACGGCGACGTCCTGATGCGCCTCGGCGAACTGCTCGAGTATCGGCGACTGCATACGGCAGGGGCCGCACCACGAAGCCCAGAAGTCCACGACGACCTTGCCGGACGCGACGGTGGAGTCGAAGTTGTCCTTGGTGAGATGGATAATTGCCATTATTATTTTTCCTCCTTGGTTTTGTTCTCAACATATTTGCAGGCGGAGAGACCCGCGATATTCCCCTCGCCGGCGGCCTTGGCCACCTGATAGGGCGCGCCGGTGCAGTCTCCGGCGGCGAATACGCCCGGCATATTGGTCGCCATGGCAGAGTCCACGACTATGCTCCCGCCGGCGAGGGCCAGGCCGGGCAGCAGGCCGTCCGGGGCCACCGCCCCGCGGAAGATGAACACGGCGTCGGCCGGGTACGTCTCGCCGTCGGCCTCGAGGCCCGTGACGCGCTCGCCGCCCAGCACGGCGTACTTTTTCGCGCGCGAGGCGTCGAAGTACTCCACCTCGCAGCCTATGGAGCGCAGGTACTCCGCCTCCTCCGGCGCGTCCGCGGAGAGGCCCACGACAGCCACCCTCCTGCCCCGGTAGAGCATACCGTCGCAGGTGGCGCAGTAGCTGACGCCGCGACCGAGGTACTCCGCCTCGCCCGGGAAGGGCTTGGCCCTGGCGAGGCCGCAGGCAAGCACCACCGCGCCGCCCTGAACGAAGTCGGAGCCGACGCTGACGCCGTAGACGCCGCCGAGGTCCGCCACGGCCAGCGCGCGGCCGCGCATTATCCCGACGCCGGAGGCCTCGGCGTGCTTCACGAAGGCCTCCACCAGCTCCGCGCCCGTGGCGCCCGGCAGCCCCGGGTAGTTGTCCACGCGCTCGGCCCTGTAGAGCGGGGAATCCTCCGGCGCCGTGGTGATGATAAGCGCGCTCTTCCCGCGCTGCCTGGCCGTCAGCGCGGCGGAGACGCCCGCCGGGCCGGAACCGATAACGATAATGTCGAATATCCCGTCCATATTATGCCTCCTCAGTTCTGTCTGTATCCGCACGCAGCGCGCCCTCCGGCGCGCAGCCCCCGGCCGCGGCGCCGATTATGCCGCAGACCTGGCCCGGGGTCTTGTCAAAGCCGTCCTCTATCCAGCGGCACAGCACGCCGAATCGGCCGTAGGTGTAAAAGCTCCTCAGGTAGGCGTCTGCGCCCGCCTCGCCGCCCTCCGCCTCCGACATCCGCTCGTAGGCCCGGCGCCTCAGGTGGCCCGCCTGAAGATGATCCAACCGTTGCTTGATTGCACTGATTGTATCTCGGACAAGTCCTTGCGTTACCAGATGGCGGCAGAGGTTGCACAGCAACACAAGACCACGACACGCCGCATCCTGCGGCTGTACTACCGGTATCTTGCCACAGGACGACTCACGCAAAAGCGGACACGGCAGGCCAGCAAAAGCAATCAGATGATAGCGCGAGCGATCCGGCGGTACTATTTTGGTGCCAAACGGCTATCCCTAAGATCCGCTTATGAGATGATGCTGCTGGAGGACTATGTGGGACCCGAGGGAGGGATAGATAGCGATGCTCCGACATGGTCTCAATTCCGGCACTACTACTATGGACACGGGTTTCATCGTGATCCTCAAAAAATCATTGCCCGGGAGGGCCTTACCAAATATCAGAGAGACCATCGGCCTGCAT
>CALXGL010000221.1 GCA_944387825.1 uncultured Oscillospiraceae bacterium
GCGGGAGGGCGGAGCCAATTAAGCTTACGGCTGTCCAGCTGGATGACGCGGCCCGCTGGGGCGAATTTCTGGGCGCGGGGGACTGCCTCGCCCTGGAATATGAGGCGCCCGGCGCTCAGAGCATGACCGTGGACGTGCTCTCCTGGGACGGTGAGAACTGGACTGAATCCGGGCATACGCTTTTCTTTCCGCGCATTGAAGAGCGGGGACGCGTCATATTGGCCTTTGACGAGCTGCGGGACGGGGCCGCCGCCGCGCTGCTGGAGTCCGACGGAAGCGAACAGCTGCTGCGCAGCCTGGACGAAGAGCCGGCGCAGCCGGGCGGCTCTATGGGGACCGCGTATTTTTCAGCTTCGGCGGATGTGGAGCTGAATGAGAAAGCTGCCGTTGCGGTACAGTATTACGCAGACGCGGACGTCGGCATCGCGGCCGATATCGGGGATTTTGCCAATCCGGGCAATCTGGACGAATACACGGCCGTATATGCGCTGACCCTGTTGTTTGAATAAAAAAAGCCACCGTTTGGTGGCTTTTTTTATATATCCAGTTTTTTTAGCGCCTCAGTGATGTTTTCGAATTCCATCGCGTGACTGGCCTTTACCAGCACCGTGTCGCCGGGGCGCAGATATTCGGGCAGGGCGGCCGTGAGTTCGCCGCGAGTAGAAAAGTGTATTCCGCCCATAGCCTTCGCGGCCTCGCCGCTGGTGAGCAGCAGCGCGCCGTGCGCGCGGGCGGCGTCCCCAACCTCGCGGTGCATCTTATCGCTGTCCGGGCCGAGGTTGAGCATGTCGCCGAGAACGCATACCAGCCGTCCCCCGAAGTCGGAGGCCGACGCTATGGACATGATGCAGGAGTCGGGATTCGAATTGTAACAGTCATCGACAATCGTGAGGCTGTTTGTCTGGATTATATTCGCGCGCCGGCCCACGGGCGCGTATTTCAAGATCCCGGCTGCTAGCTCTCCGTCGCTCAGGCCCAGCTCCGTGCCCACACAGACGGCGGCCAGTGCCGCGTATACAAGATGACGTCCGAAGGCGGGGACGGTTACGTTTATTCTTCGCTCACCGCGCACGGCCTCAAAGCTGACGCCGCCGGAATAGCGTATGTTTTCCGCCCTGACGTCGCAGCCGGAACTCAGACCGTAGCGCAGCAGGCGCTGGCTCGGGCGCAGACGGTTCAGATACGCGTCGTCGCCGTTCGCAATGACGAGCGCGTCGGGAGCCATCTCTTCGAGCAGCTCAGACTTCGCCCGCAGCACACCGTCAAGGTCGTGCAGCGCGTTGAGGTGGGAGCGGCCAATCAGAGTATAAACGGCGATATCCGGCTTCGCCATGCGGCCCAGCCGCGTCATTTCGCCGAAGTCGCTTATGCCGAGCTCTACGACGGCCGCCTCCGTACCCGCGTCCAGGCGGAAGAGCGTAAGCGGGACGCCCAGCTCATTGTTCAGGTTTCCCTCTGTCCGCAGGGTGCTGAAGTGCTCGGAGAGCGCACAGGCGCAGATTTCTTTAGTCGTGGTTTTGCCGGAGCTGCCGACTATGCCGACAAGAGGCCCCGAAAAACGCATCCGGCACTCGCGCGCAAGCGCGGCCATGGCCGCGGCCACATCCGGCACTACGAGTACGCTGCCGGCGGCGCCGTCCGGAACACGCGCGGCCAGCGCACAGGCCGCCCCGCGCTCAAGGGCGGAGGCTATGTAGTCGTGTCCGTCCTGACGCTCGCCTCGCAGAGCGCAGAACATAATGCCCGGGCCGGCTGCGCGGCTGTCTATTACCGCGCCGTTCACAGGCGTCTCCGCGCCGCCGCCGTGCAGCACGGCGCCGGTTACGCGCGCAATTTCACCAACGGTGAAACCAGTCATATCCCATCCTCCTCAAGGGCCAGCTCAATTATGCGCTGGCAAAGCTGCTCGTAATTCATGCCGGCCGCCGCGGCCTCCTGCGGGGCCAGGCTGGTCGGCGTCATGCCGGGGAGAGTATTTATCTCGAGAAACCAGAAGCGGCCGGCGGCGTCCAGAACAAAGTCCGCCCTCGCCAGTGATTTCAAACCGAGGGCATTGTAGACGGCCAGCGCCGCCGCGGCGAGTTCGGATTCGGCCTCGCCCGGAATCCGCGCGGGGCTTATTTCTTCGGCGCAGCCTGGCTGATATTTCCGGCGGTAGTCATAAAAGCCGCCGATGGGAAGTATCTCGATGCTGGGCAGGGGCCGTCCGCCGAGAATCGAAATCTGTATGTCCCTGCCCTCTATATACTGCTCAAGCAGCGCCTGACTGCCGGATTCGGCCGCACGCCGGAGCGCTCCGGACAGCTCATCTGCGCTGCGGGCGATTTCCACGCCGATGCTGGAGCCGGAATCCACGGGCTTTACAACGCAGGGCAGGGGAGAGCCCTTGGCAATTTCAGCGGTGTTCTGCAGCTGCGAGCCGCCGAGCAGCCGCCATTCCGGCGTGCGCACGCCGACGGAACGGGCTACAAGCTTCGTCAGGTGCTTATCCATTGCCGCGGCGCTGCCCAAAAAGCCGCTGCCGGTATATTTTATACCCAGAAGGTCAAAAGCGGCCTGGACGCGTCCGTCCTCGCCGCATTTTCCGTGCAGCGCGAGAAAAACCAAATCAGCTGCGGCGCATATCTCCAGCACATGTTCGCCGAAAAGGCTGCGCGAGCGCAGCCTGCGTTCGCGGCGCACCTCGTCGAGAACGGGCTCCTGCTCCGCAATTCCGTCCGCGCCTTCGGGCAGGGGCAGGTCAAACGCTGCCTCCAGAGGCCCGGAGAAGCCTTCAAGGCCCAAATACATATCCACCAGAACAGCCCGGTGACCCAGCGACTTCAGCGCGGCGGTTATTTTGCGCCCGCTTGATAAGGAGACGTTCCGCTCCGGGGAAAGTCCTCCGCAGAGTACGACTATGTCCATGCTGTACCTCCTGTGCATCGCTTCTTATTCTAGCACAACGTCCGTCCGATTTCAAAGGGGTTTACGGCTTGAAAGCAAGGCCCCGTCCGTCCGGAGGCCTCCGGACGGACGGGGCTGTATCCGCCGGCGTCAGCCGCCGGGGCTGATTTTATCAGAGCTGAGCGTCGCTGCTGTCCTGGGGGAAGAATTCCTCCATGGGAAAGCGTATCTGAGAGAAAATAGTGCAGGGATCGTCCTGGCAGCTGCCGCCCGGGCAGTCCTTCTCCGGCACGCAGTAATCATAGGCCGGTATCAGCAGCTGAGTATCGCGCTCCAGCCGGACAATGGTGAACTGCCCGAGCGTGACGTAAATGCGCTTGGCTGTGTCTCCGGTGACCAGCGTGTCGCCAAAGCGGTTGAGGATGAAGGGCGGGATGTCGGGCTGCTGCGTTTCGGGGCAGACGCAGTAGGCGGTGTCCACCAGCTTGAGGTTCAGCGCGATGGGGTCTACGGCCTCGACGGTAGCAATGGGAAGGCCGTCGGCTTCTCCGGCCATGGCCATGGGGTC
>CALXGL010000222.1 GCA_944387825.1 uncultured Oscillospiraceae bacterium
CGGCGGGCCTTGACCTCCAGGCTGGGCATGATGTTGTTCATGGCCTCGGTGAACGCCTCGAGCGGCTCCTTGCCGCTCTTTTCCTTTATAATGTCAAACGCATCGTACACGACCTTCTGTGCGACGCCCTTCTTGCCGTCCAGCATGATGCTGTTGATGAGCTTGGTCACCAGCACACTGTTGTACACCGGATCAGGCAGGATCTCTCTCTTGGGAACGTTACCTCTTCTGGGCACTATACTTCCCTCCTTCATTAAAAAATGATGTCATCGGTACTCGAGGGGTCACTCCCCCCGCTGCGCCCGGCGGTCTGAACGATACGCTGTAATATCTCTCAAACAGCTCAGGCTTGGCAATCAGCGCGAGACGCTGCTGCCCTTCGCCGGATTATTTCTTCCCGGCCTTCGGACGCTTGGCGCCGTACTTGCTGCGGCCCTGCATACGGCCGGAAACGCCCTGGGTATCCAGAGTGCCGCGGATGATGTGGTAACGCACACCAGGCAGGTCCTTGACACGGCCGCCGCGAATCATGACGACGGAGTGCTCCTGCAGGTTGTGGCCAACGCCGGGGATATAGGCCGTGACCTCGTAGCCGTTGGTGAGGCGCACACGGGCGATCTTACGCAGAGCGGAGTTCGGCTTCTTGGGGGTCGAAGTACGCACCGCGGTGCACACGCCGCGCTTCTGGGGGCTGGAGAGGTTGGTCTCGCAGTTCTTGAGGGTGTTGAGGCCCTTCTGCATGGCGGGGGAAGTGCTCTTGTAGGTCACCTGTTCCCTGCCCTTCCTTACGAGCTGGTTAAAAGTCGGCAAATTGCTTTTCCTCCTTTCCCGGGAAAAATATTGAGAGTTTCGCAGACAAACACAGCCATTTGCGCGCGAAATCCGCCACGGGCATAGTAATACCCGGGCGGAATAAGATTTTAGCATATTGCATAAAAATAGTCAAGAAATTTTTACGTTTAAAACGTGTTAATTTTCTATCAACGCGCCTCCGCTTATTTGTAAAGCGACACAAACTGCTCGAGGCAGAGGTTGTTCTCCATGATGTACTTCGCTGCATCTACGCCTACGTAGCGGAAGTGCCAGGGCTCGTTCCAGCCGGTAATCGACTCCTTGGCCGCGGGATAGCGCAGGATGAAGCCGAACTGTGCGCAGTTTTCCCGCAGCCAGGCCAGGAAGGTCTGATCCATCTTGCTGGCGTCGAGGGAATTGTAGTATCTGTCGGTTATATCGACGCCCAGCGCCGTCTGGTGGTCACTGGTGCCGGGAGGCGCCACGTATTTCGCGGCCTCTGCATAGTCGTCCTCATCCGGATAGTCCGGCCATGCAATCTGGCTGGCACGGCCGTTATAAGAATAGTTCTGCGCAGAATAGCTGCGGTACGCATTCTGTATGTACGGCGAATATCCGGCGGCCCGGGCGGCGTTCAGGAATTCGGTCAGAGCCCCGATGGCTCTCTCGTCAAAATACTGGGCCGTATTCTCAATCGGCACAACGTGCGGGGTATAGGAGCTGATGTTGTGCTCGCTGTTCGCAAGGATGAATTCCCAGGAAGTAATGTCCACGTCCGGCTTGTCAGCCGTCTTGTCCTCCTGCTCTTCCTTGCTTCCCGGAAGCGTGCCCGGAGCGGGCGTTGCGGGCATGGACACGGAGAGATCCGCGTCTATGTTGGCGGGCCCGCTGTCGGCCTTTGCGGACTCGGAAGTGCGCGAGGCAACGACAAGCAGCAGGAATATCGTAAGCATGGTAAAAGCAAAGGCCGAAAGTATTCGCTTTGTCTGCATATCGCCGCCTCCTTCTCGGTTAGTGTGGGGAATACATACAGCCGGTAGGATATTATACCGCTAAAAGTGGGGAATGGCAAGTGGCAGCTTTTCCAGGCGGTTTGGCCGGCTTGAAGACGGCCGGAGTTCGGGGCGGGTCTTTTCTCGAAAAAGACCCGTCCCTCGCGTTATTGAGCTATTATGCTGCGTTTAATCTGTGCAATAGCGTTCTTTTCCAGACGCGAAACCTGGGCCTGGGATATGTGTATTTCCCGGGCCACCTCCATCTGGGTCTTGCCGTCGTAGTAACGCAGGGCCAGTATCCGCTTCTCGCGTTCGCCCAGGGCAGATATGGCGTCCGTCAGCGCCAGCCGCTCAAGCCAGCTGTCCGGGCTCTCATTCGTGTCGCTTATCTGGTCCATGACCGATGCGCTCTCGCCTGAGTCTGCATACACCGGTTCGGAAAGCGACACTGGGTCGGTTATGGCGTCCAGGGCAAAGACTACCTCCTCCCTTTTAACGCCTATTGCGTTTGCTATCTCCTCCGGCGTCGGGTTTCTGCCGGTCTCTGCCGTCAGTTTTTCACGCGCCTGCAGAGCCCTGTACGCCGTATCTCTCATAGAGCGCGATACGCGCAGGGCGCTGTTGTCTCTCAGATAGCGGCGAATCTCGCCCGCAATCATGGGGACGCCGTAGGTTGAAAACCGCACGCCCTGGTTTATATCGAAGTTGTCTATGGCTTTTATGAGGCCTATGCAGCCCACCTGAAACAAATCGTCGACGTTTTCACCGCGATTTGTGAATTTCTGAATGACAGAGAGCACAAGCCGGAGATTTCCGCCAATAAGCCGGTCGCGCGCGTTTGAGTCGCCTTGTCTGGCCCTTTCCAGCAGCGCCCGCGTCTCGTCATTTTTCAGCACAGGCAGCTTTGACGTGTTCACTCCGCATATCTCTACTTTGCCCTGCAAAAGCTCGTCCCCTTTACCGGAAAGTAAAGCTAGTCTTTCCAGCAAGAGGACGTTTGATTCAAAAAAGCGGGTGGCAGCGCTTGTCTTTGCGCCGTCTCTGCGCTAAAATTGGCGTATACAGTCTATTGGAGGTGCAAAATTGGACATCACGTCTATAGGTGAGCTTCTGATTGATTTGACGTCCGCCGGCGTCAATGAGAACGGCGTGGCGCTGTATGCCGCAAATCCGGGAGGGGCGCCGGCCAATGTAGCGGCGGCAGCGGCGCGGCTGGGAGCGCACGCGGCCTTTATCGGCCGGGTCGGAGACGACTATTTTGGACGTTTGGCCGCAGACTGCCTGCGCCGCTGCGGAGTGGACACGCGCGGCGTGGCTTATGACCCATCCGCGCCGACCACGCTCGCCGTTGTCAGTCTCGACGAGCGCGGAGAGCGCAGCTTTCAATTCTACCGCAGCATGGGCGCGGACATACGGCTCAGCCGCGGAGATATTCCGGAAGACCTTGTGAAGTCCAGCTCCGTGCTTCACTTCGGTTCGCTCTCGCTCACGCACGAAAGCTGCCGCGAAGCTCTGATGTACGCGCTGGAGCTCGCGGAATTCTGCGGCGTCATACGCAGTTACGACGCGAATTACCGCGCGAACCTCTGGCCGGATGAGGCCTCCGCCGTTGCTCAAATGCGTTCTCTGCTGCCGCACGCGGATATTGTGAAGCTGTCGGCCGAGGAGCTGCAGCTGCTGTCCGGCTCCGGAGGAGACGTGGAATCCGCAGCGCGCAGTATTCTCGATTTCGGCTGCTCGCTGCTGTTCGTCACGCAGGGCAAAGACGGGGCCCGCTGGTTCACGCCTCTGGCCGAGGGCCGCGCCTTTTCCCCCGCCGTGGAAGCCGCCGACACCAACGGCGCCGGAGACAGCTTCATGGGCGCCGCGCTCACAAAGCTCTGTCATGTTCCCCGCGCCCGGCTGGCCGGACTTGACGCCGGTTTTCTTAACGGCGTGACGGATTACGCCTGCCGCGCCGCGGCGCTGACCTGCACACGCAGCGGAACAATCCCCGCTCTGCCGGACGCATCCGAGCTCGGCGGTTAAGCTCTCCGCACCTGCGGCCCGGCGCCGCGGATATACAGCCTGACGCACGAGCCCGAACCCAGCGCCGCGTCTATATTATTAATGAAGCGCGCCGCCGCGTCTTCCGGCGCGAATGCGAGCAGCGAACCGGCAAAGCCGCCGCCGTGCACGCGCACGGCGCCGCGTCCGGAAAGCTCCCTTTCGCACAGCGCCTGCGCGACGAGCATGGGCTGGCTGCGCGTCTCTCCCGCCGGCGCAAGGTTCTGCAGATACATGGCCGAGGAGCGGCCGGACGCCCTCACAAGCGCGAGGAATTTCGCGAAATCCCCGTTCACCAGCGCCTCGGCCTCAGCCGCTGCGCGTCCGTCTTCGGCGTAGAAATGCATCGCGCGCAGCACCGCCCGGTCACCCAGAGCGCTTCTCAGCTCCGGCAGCGAGCGCATGAACATATGCTCCGGCACATCCCGCAGCGCATTTTTCCCCAGGGCATGGGCCACGGCGAACATATCCGCCGGCACTGCTGCGTATTCGTCAGTCAAATCCTCGTGCCCGGCCCCGGAGTTGACAAGGCAGAGCGAATAGCCGAAGGCGTCCAAATCCAACGGCACACGCGACGTCCGCGGACAGTCCGGCTCGGCAAAGTCCATAGCGGACACGCCGCCCAAAGCGCAGGCGAGCTGGTCCATCAGCCCGCAGGGCTTGCCGAAATACTCGTTTTCAGCCCGCTGCGCAATCCTTGCCAGCTCGGCATGCGGGGTCTCTCCGCCGAAGAGCAGCTCATCCACAGCCTTCGCAACAAGCAGCTCAAAGCTGGCCGAGCTTGACAGCCCCGAGCCCACAGGCACATCTCCGCAGACGGAAAGCGTAAGCCCGCGCGCGCCGGAATCCAGTCCCTTCGCTTTGAAGCCGGCGGCGATGCCGCGCACCAGGGCGGCGGAGCCGTTCCGCTCCGCGGGCCGCGGGGCCAAATCCGTCAGTTCAATTTCCACATCGGGCATCCCGTCGCTGTATACGCGCAGCATGCCGTCCGAGGTTTCCCTGGCCGCAGCATACAGCGATAGCGTCACAGCCGCAGCCAGGACGCGCCCGTGCTGGTGGTCTGTATGATTGCCTCCAAGCTCTGTCCGTCCCGGAGCGCTTATAAAAGCCTCGGGAGCTCCCCCGCCCGGCACGCTGCTCAGGCGTTCCGCAAGTTTCCCGGCGTATTCATCAGGCATGTTCATGCATCAGCCCCCCTTGCCTCAATTATAATTCATTGCCCGGGAAAATTCCATAAGAAATCCCCCGCGCTCTCGCGCGGGGGATAAACGTTATCTGCGCTTTATTT
>CALXGL010000223.1 GCA_944387825.1 uncultured Oscillospiraceae bacterium
TGCTCTACAATATGCGCATCGGCTTCGCCACCTGGGGCCTGAACAAGGCTGAGATGAAGGACCTCGACGTCGGCTGCGTCACCAAGGCCCAGAACATAGGCAAGGCCTTCTTCGCCGCGAGGGATAACGGCACCGACCTCATGGACGAGCTCAAGAAGGTCATGGAGGTGCGCGAGTTCTGCCGCGGCACCATCGAGGAGCTGGACGTCCGCGCCGAGGGCGGCTTCGACTGGGGCACCACCGTTGTCCGCGGAGACGATGGACATAAGTACTACATCGACTTCAAGAACGAGAACCTCATCCTCCGCGACGAGGCCGGCAAGACCTGCCTGACCGCCCCCGACGGAATAGGCCTCGTCGATCTCGACACTCTCACCCCGCTTACCAATGCCGATACAAAGGTCGGTATGCGTCTGCTGGTCACCATGACTCCGGCCCATCCGAACTGGTGGGATCCCGAGCGCAAGCCCAACGAGTGCTGGCTGCCCGAGCTGCGCCGCGTTGGCATGGAAGGCGACCAGGTTCGCTACTGATTCTCTCCCCTGACCGGCTGACCGAAATGACCCTGCGGCCGGCCGGTCGCTTTATATTCTCTACCATGAAGGGAGTTTTGGCATGTTGAGTCAGCTTGAACCCAAAAACGTGTTTGAATACTTCGAGACTATCTGCGGCATACCCCACGGCTCGGGAAATACGGACGCGATAGCCGAATATATAGTGAATTTCGCAAAGGAGCGCGGCCTGGACTGGTACAGGGACGGGGCCAACAACGTCCTCGTGACCAAGGCGGCCAGCGAGGGCAGGGAAGGCGAAGACACGCTTATCCTGCAGGCGCACACGGATATGGTCTGCGAGAAGGACCCGGGCGTGGACTTCGACTTTACCAGGGACGCCCTGCGTCTCGTGGTGGAGGGAGACACGCTCCGCGCCGAGGGTACGACGCTCGGCGCCGACGACGGCATATCCGTGGCCATGATGCTGGCTCTTCTGGACGAGCCGGAGCTCAGCCACCCCAAGCTTGAGATGCTTTTCACCACTGACGAGGAGATAGGCATGCTGGGCGCTTTCGCGCTGGACTGCTCCAAGCTGACCGGCCACAGGCTTATCAACCTGGACTCCGAGGCAGAGGGCGTGCTGATGTGCAGCTGCGCCGGCGGTGCGAACGCCTACACAACTCTGCCGGTCAGCCGCGAGGAAGCGGCGCTTGAGCTTGTGGAACTCAGCATAGACGGCCTCGCCAGCGGCCACTCCGGCGTCGAGATAGACAAGGGACGCGCGAACTCCAACGTGCTGATGGCGCGCCTGCTGCGTGAACTCTCTGCCGCGGCGCCCATCCGTCTGGTCAGCCTCGAAGGCGGCTCGCGCGAGACGGCCATAGCGTCTGCGGCGAGCGCGGTGATAGGCGTGGAGTCCGGCGCGGAGCAGCTCGCGGAGAAAGCCGGGGCCATCGGCAGAATTTTCGCCCACGAATACGCCACGGCTGAGCCGGGAATGAGCGTCAGGGCGGCTGCCCGCGGCAGGAGTACGGTAAATGCGCTTGCCGTGGACGCCACGGCCGCCGTGTGCAGGCTGCTGCAGGCGCTGCCGGACAGCGTCCAGACCATGAGCATGGATATGCCGGGCCTTGTGCAGACCTCTCTCAATTTCGGCGTGCTGAAGCTGGAGGAGGACAGGCTCTTCTGCGCCAACACCGTGCGCAGCTCCATGACCAGCCAGAAGAACTGGATACTCGACAAGATATGCGCCATCTCCGAGCTCGCAGGCGGCAGTACGGAGATTTCCGGCAGCTATCCCGGCTGGTCCTACAACCCCCACTCCGCGGTAAAGGACGCCGTGCTGGCGGCCTATCGCGAGCTCTTTGGCCGCGAGGCCAGCGTCGAAGCCGTTCACGCCGGCATAGAGTGCGGACTGTTCGCGGACAGCATTCCCGAACTGGACTGCGTGTCGATAGGGCCCGACATGGCCGACGTACACACCCCCCGCGAGCATCTGAGCATCGCGTCAACCGCAAGGACCTATGCGCTGCTCAAAGCGGTGCTGACAAGCGGCCTGTAAAGCCAAGCAAAATAAAACCGCCCGGCAGGGCGGTTTTATTTTTATGCGAAAAAACGCGGGCGCAAAAAATAACTTAAATCTCGGCAGCATCTGTAAATTGCTGTTGCAATTTTGTGCTAGATGCAGTAAAATATAAGCGAATTGTTTTTAAAAATTATTTGCTATTGCTATTTGCGGCGATATATATTGCAAACTGGAGTTTTGCGCCGAATCCTGAAACATTGGAGGGGTAAACATGAAGCTTATGCGCACGGAGGACGCGGTCGGGCAGGTGCTCTGCCACGACATCACGCAGATTATACGCGGCGTTACGAAGGACGCGGTGTTCCGCAAGGGGCACATCATCGCGCCCGAGGACATTCCCGTCCTGCTGAGCGTGGGCAAGGACCACATCTACGTCTGGGAGAACGACGAGACGATGTACCACGAGGACGAGGCCGCGGAGATACTGCGCGACATATGCATGAACGAGGGCATGAGCGCATCGAAGCCCAAGGAGGGCAAGATAGAGCTCACGGCCGCGCGCGACGGGCTCTTTCTCGTGAACCGCGAAAAGCTCCGCGCGATAAATTCGCTCGGCCGCATGATGATAGCCACCCGTCCCGGCGGCGTCGCCGTCAGGTCCGGGGCCAAGCTCTGCGGCACGAGGATTATCCCGCTGGTCATAGAGAAGGCGGCCATGGAGCGCGCGAAGGAGGCCGCCGGGCCCGAGCCCATACTGAGCCTCAAGCCCATAAAGCCCAAGAAGTACGGCGTCGTCACCACCGGCAACGAGGTCTTCTACGGCCGCATACAGGACACCTTTACGCCGGTCATAGAGGAAAAAATGGCCGAGTTCGGCTGCGAAATGATAGGCCACGAGGCCTCGAACGACGAGCATGAGCGCATAACCGGCTGCATCAACAAGCTGCTGGACATGGGCTGCGAACTGGTGCTCTGCACCGGCGGGATGAGCGTCGACCCCGACGACATGACGCCGCTCGCCATTAAGAACACGGGCGCGGATATAGTCTCCTACGGCGCGCCGGTGCTCCCGGGCGCGATGTTCCTGCTGAGCTATATGGCCGACGGGAGGCCCGTAGTGGGCCTGCCCGGCTGCGTCATGTACGCCAAGCGGACGATATTCGACATTGTCCTGCCCTTCCTGCTCGCGGACGAGCCGGTGACGGCGGAGATGCTCGCGGGCCTCGGCAACGGCGGGCTCTGCCTCAACTGCCCGGTCTGCCGCTTCCCGGACTGCGGCTTCGGCAGGTGGCAGTGATGGGCTTCACGCATATAGACGCCGAGGGCAACGCCGTAATGGTCGACGTCGGCGAAAAGGCCGTCACGCAGCGCCGCGCCGTCGCCGAGGGGAAAATACGCCTCTCCGACGAGTGCTTTGCTCTGGTCGAGGCCGGGCGCATGAAGAAGGGCGACGTGCTGGGCGTGGCGCAGGTGGCCGGGATAATGGCGGCGAAGAGGAACGCAGAGCTCATACCGCTCTGCCACACGCTGCTGCTCACGAGCGTGAAGGTGGAGCTTGAGCTGCTCGCCGCGACGCGCGAGGTGCGCGCCGTCTGCACGGTCAAGTGCGACGGGAAGACCGGCGTGGAGATGGAGGCGCTGACCGGCGTCTCCGTGGCGCTGCTGACGGTTTACGACATGTGCAAGGCCGTCGACAAGCGCATGGTCATAGGCGATATCCACCTCGTCGAAAAGCAGGGAGGAAAGAGCGGGAATTTCCGCTTTGAGGAAGGCAATGCTGGATAAATTCGGACGAAACATTGATTACCTGCGCATTTCAATCACCGACCGCTGCAATCTGCGCTGCAAGTACTGCATGCCGGCCGGCTGCGACATGGTCGGGCACGAGGACATCCTCAGCTATGAGGAGCTCCTGCGCCTCGCTCGGCTCTTTGCGCGAACCGGCGTGAGGCACGTGCGCGTCACGGGCGGCGAGCCGCTTGTGAGGAAGGGCGCGGCGGATTTCGTGCGGGAGCTGAAGGCCGTGCCCGGCGTCGAGAAGGTCAGCCTCACGACAAACGGCACGCTGCTTGAAAAGCACGCC
>CALXGL010000224.1 GCA_944387825.1 uncultured Oscillospiraceae bacterium
TTTATCACGCAGGATGCAAATATCTGGATTATTTATGTTGGGTATTTTATAGGCAATTTTGGCCAAACCCTGGCCTCGAGCGTAGTCATGCTGGTCGTCTACGACAGCTATATCTACATCCGGCACAGAACAGGAAAGCCCGCGCCCGAGGCGCTCCTTGTCTCCGGCTTCTCTGTGGCCTACAAGGTCGGCATGGCGATTGCCACGCCCGTTGCCGCCTGGCTGCTGGGTATGGTGCCGTTCGTCTCTGGAGCGGCCGTACAGGAGCAGAGCGTCCTCAATCTCTTCTTCTATGAAAACACCCTGATGCCCGCCGTGGCCTTCGCCGTCTCCGCCGTACTGGGCCTCGCGCTTATCAGGTTCGACAAGCAGATTCAGCATTATAAGGCCCTCGACTCCGGCAAGGTCTGACTCCGCATCGAAAATCGGGGCGCAGAAAAGCAAAGGAGCGGTATATGAAGATAAAGGAACATTCCGTCCGGGAATACACGGTTGAGAGGAAAACCCGGATTAACGGCTCGGAAATAAGCTATAAATCCGTGTCTCAGGACTGGATTTTCACGGACGAGGCCGGGAACGAGGAGGTTTCCGCCTTCACGTACAGCTATATCCGCACGGATGCGGCGGACATAAAACGTCCCGTCCTGTTCGCCTTCAACGGCGGGCCCGGCGCGTCCTGCTCGCAGCTGCACCTGGGCATACTGGGCCCCACGAGGATTGATTTCCCCGAGCCGCGAGAACAGCGGCCCGGGGAGACCCCCGCGCTCATAGCCAACGACGCGAGCCCGCTTGACGTGTGCGATATAGTGATGATAGACCCGCCCGGCACGGGCTACGCCCGCATTATGGACGCCGGAGCCGCCGAAAAGTACTTTTCGGTGGAAGGCGACGCCCACGCCGTAGCCCTGCTTATCGAGGCCTGGCTGCTGCGCTATGAGCGGTTTGGCTCGCCCATATACATCATGGGTGAGAGCTACGGCAGCATCCGCGCCCCGGAGGTTGTCGGCAGCCTGATGGGAGGCCCCACCTACGGAAGCCTGCGCGACATCGCAATACCCGTGGCCGGAACAATAACAATCGGGAACATCGGCTGGGACGTGTCCAGCGTGTTCAGCCCGGATCCGGAGCTGCCGGAGGAGTCCGTAATGGGCCTGCCCGCCTACGCCGCGGCGCACTGGTATCACCATCTGAGTGCGGACGGCACGCTCGACCGTGATTTTGTCGAGGAGGCGTACAGGTTCTCCGCAAACGAGTATCTGCCCGCGCTTTATATGGGCGAGGCCCTCGAAGCGGCAGAGCGCGCCCGTGTGGCGGAGCGGCTTTCCTACTTCACCGGCATTGACAGAGACAGCCTGCTTGCCCGGAACCTGCGCGTTACGGCGAAGGATTTCGAAGCCCTCTGCTGCGCGAAGGAGGGCAGGGCCGTCGGCATCTATGACAGCCGCTATACCATGCCGCTGAGCCGGTATACAGGACTTCTCGACCCGGTTGCGGACGACGCGGCCATGGGCATGTACATGCCCGCCTTCACCACAGTCATGAACGGCGCCAAGCGCGAGGAGCTGGGCATCCCCGCCGGGATGCGCTACGACCAGATTAACTTTGAGGTGAACGGCCGCTTCAAGTATGACGTTTCGCGCTCGCCGCTGCAGTGCCTGGCTCAGGCCATGCGCCGCGACCCTGATTTCCGCGTGTTCGTCGGCAGCGGCTATTACGATTTGTGCACCCTCTTCACCTATATACGCGCGGTTATAAACCGCGGCAAGCTGGACGCGGGCCGGGTGACCGTGAAAAATTACGAAGCCGGGCACCTGCTGTATATGGGTGAGGAAAACGCGCTGGCCTTCGGGCGGGATATACGCGCTTTCATTTGTGCCGGGAACAAACCATAACAGACCGGAGGGAGAAAATAATGACAAACTTCCAGCCCTTTCACTTTGAAAAAGAGTGCGTCCACGGGCCGTCCGGCATCAAGTTCAAGACGGTGCTTGAAGACCACCTGTTTTACGGCGAAGACGGCGTCCCCGAAGCCTCGCTGTTCAGTTATTCCTATATCTCCTCGCCGTCCGGCGGCCCGGACAGGCCGGTCATGTTCTGCTATAACGGCGGCCCGGGCGCGAGCAGCAGCTGGGTTCACATGGGGCTCCTCGGCCCGAAGCAGGTGACCTTCCCCGGCTTTCCCGAACGGGACAGCTCCGCCGTATACGGCGAAAACTCGAATTTCCTGCTGGATTGCTGCGACCTCGTCATGATAAACCCGCCCGGCACGAAATACTCCTTCGTGGACGGTGAAGCGAAAAAGAAGTATTTCAGCACGGCCGGAGACGCCGAGGCCGTAAGCGGGTTTATACTCGCCTGGCTCAGGAAGTACGGCCGGGAAAGCTCGCCCGTCTATCTGCTCGGCGAAAGCTACGGCACCATTCGCAGCCTCGCCGTGGCCGACATCCTGATTGGAAAGGCGAATCTGGCCGGAATCGTCAGCATAGGCACGAGCTTCAACGTCGGCTCGCCGACCACCATGCTGGTTGAGCCGAACGTCCGGAGGCTAGGCGCAAACGCCGCCTGCTGCTGGTATCATCTGCACAGGGACGAGAAGCCGCTCGCCCGGTTCGTCGAAGAGGCGATGGACTTCGCCTACGGCGAATACGCTCACGCCCTGCTGATGGGCAGCCGCCTGCCCGCGGACGAGTTGGAAAAGACGCTCGAAAAGCTGCATTATTACACAGGCCTCGACAGGGATCTGCTGCGTAAAGGCGGCCTGCGCTTCGATGAGATGACCTATCTTGCGAAGATGATGCCCGGAAAGCTCGTCAGCGCCTACGACTCCAGGACGACTCGCCCGTTCGAGGGTGAGATGACGCCGGAGGAGTGGGAGGCCGCGTTCTCAAGCGAACCGTTTGTCGCCGCAGCGGACGGCGCCATAACGGAGGGCCTCGAGCGTTATACCCGTCAGGAGCTCTCGGAGCCGGAGGGCCGTGAATATACCGATATGCTGCAAATCGCCCCGATCTGGGACTACGCCAGCCTGAAAAAGGACACGCTCACCCTGCCCGGAGAGCTGATGGAGCGCAGCCCGAAGCTTCGCTTTTTCTTCATATCCGGCTATTACGACCTGCAGTCCACGTTCGATTTCGTGACCTATTTCCTGGGCCGCTATTCCCTGCCCATGGAGCGCGTGACGTTCAGGATATACGAGTCCGGACACGCGGCCTACATGGGCGGCGGCACCGCCGATGAAGTCAGCGAAGATATACGCGCCTTTATCACAAACGGCGAGTGAGAGGATGAGAGCGCATGGCCATGCTTTTAAAGAACTGCCGTCTTGTGCCCGAGCTCACGGAGGGATATGATGGCGCATCGGCGGACGTACTCACAGAGGGCGGGAAGATAGAAAAAATTGCGCCCTGCGGCACGATGGAATATGAGGGCGAGGTCCTTGACGTACAGGGGAAGACCCTGCTGCCCTGACTGTTTGACCTGCATGCGCACCTCATGTTTGCCGAAGCGGATTTCAACGCCCTGCTGCTGAATGACAGCAACGCTGCGCTTATAGACTGTATCCGTTTTGCGAAAAACTACCTCAGGTACGGTTACACCACCGTGCGCGACTGCGGCGGTCCCGGTTATGTCAATATAGCCGTGCGCGACGCCGTCAGGGACGGGGTTATCTGCGGCCCGGACATCATAAGCTGCGGCCTCATCATAACGCCTACAGCCAAGGGAAACGGCACCTTTGGCAGCCTCTACAGGGAAGTTGACAATCCGCGCGATTTGATGCATGCTGTCAGGACGGATGTCTGCCGGGGCGCAGACTTTATAAAATATATGGCCACGGGTTCCGTAGCCAATTCGGGCGGAGAGCCCGGAGAGCTGATAGCCACCCCGGAGGAGCTGAGGGCCATAAGCGGCGCCGCAGCGTTCTGCGGCACCTACGTGGCCGCGCACTGCCACGGCCTCGAGGGCATAAAGCAGTGCATCCTCAACGGGGTATACAGCATCGAGCACGCCACCTATATTGACAACGAGTGCATAGACATGATTCTGCGTCAGGAGAAGCCGAGCGTTCTGGTGCCGACCTTTGCCTGTTCCTATGAGAGATACATAAACTTCGACTATGAACGCGACAGGGATAACGAGCTGTCCGTTCAGTGCCACGACGCCTTTGCCGCGGCCCTTGAGGGCATAAAAAAGGCCGGCCGGGCCGGAGTCCTCATCGGCTGGGGCACCGACCAGTGCATGCAGGAGCTGTTGGAGATGCCCGGACGGGAATTCGTCGCCCGTGAGCTCATGGGGCTGGGCAATGTCGAGCTGCTGAAGCAGGCCACCATAAACAGCGCCAGGATTGTCGGGCAGGACGCCGTAAAAGGCACAGTAAAAGTCGGAAAGCTGGCCGACCTCATCGTAGTTGACGGAGACCCGGTATCGGACATATCCGTGATGAACCGCGAGCCGCTGCACGTTCTGAAGCGCGGAGTTAAGACAGCCCTGTAGGATATGCGCCCAGCGCAGGCCGCGTCCTGGACGCTTAAAAGTGAATGTGATGCCTAAGAGGTGATAAAAATGAAATTTGACCCGTCGCGCTATTATTTGTACGAGGAAATTCTGGAGCTGATAAAGACCTGGAAGGACGAGTATCCCGATGTAGTCTCCCTGGGCAGCATAGGGAAATCCTATGAGGGCAGGGATATCCCGCTTGTCACGCTCACAATCGGCGAAGGCCGGAAGCCCGGCGTGCTTATTACCGGCAATCTGCACAGCGCCGAGCTGATGGGCTCCTGTGCGGTTCTGTACGCCATAAACTCCATGCTGGAGGACAGCAAAACCGAAGGCCGCGTCCGGACGCTCCTGAAAGACAAGATAATATACTGCATTCCGAGGATAAACGTAGATGCGGCAGAGGACAACCTCACTACGAATGAGTTCTACCGCGGCTCCAAGCGCCCCTTCCACGAGAAGGAGGACGGGGTGAGGCGCGCAGACGTTGACGGCGACGGCGCCGTCAGGTTCATGCGCAGACTCAATCCGGAGGGTGTGTTTTATGCGAGCGAGCTGGACAACAACGTGCTTTTCCGCATCTGGCCGGGGATGCCCGTCCCCGAGGGGGCGCTAAGATATGATTACATTCCCGAGGGCTTTTACGAAGGCGGCGCGGAACCGAGCTTCAAAGAGGCCAGGTGCGAATGCGACATCGACCCGAACCGCTCCTTCCCCTTTGACTGGAACAAGGACGCCATAGGCGTCACCATACGCCCCTGCGCCGGTGAACAGCCGCTCATGGACTGCGAAACGCGCGCGCTGGCTCAGTTCGTCCTTGCGCACCCGGAGATAGTAATGGTGCTCGACACCCACTCGAATATGGGCTCGCATATCACGCCAATGGAGTTCAGCAAGCATATGGAGTCGAACAGGGCTGATTCCGAGCTCATGTACAGCCTCGGGGACGAGCTGGCGGCAGAGAGCGGCTATCAGGTGCGCGGCATCTTCCCGGTTGAGGCAGTCCGCCCCGCCCCGGGCGCGTATACCACCTGGCTTTACTATGTATTGGGCATACCTGCCTGGTGCTCTGAAATAGGCTCGTTAAAGCAGCTGTACACAAGCAGGGATGAGCAGGCGGCAGAGGGCAAGAGCATGATGTGGATGAACGAGCTCTCCACTGAAGAGGAAATTGCAAAGCATCATCAGCGGCTTGTGAAATGGGATGAGGAGCACAACGCGAACAGACTTTTCGCTCCGTGGCATGAGTGCAGGCATCCTCAGTTCGGCCCCGTCGAAATCGGCGGCTGGAAGGACTCCACCGACACCAACTCAATCTGGAATCTTCCCCCGGAATACGTTGAAAATGAGTCGCGGATGCAGTATCATTTCTATCTGGGGAATATCGAGGCGGCTGCCTGCGTAAAGCTCAGGTCGTTCTCCGTCTGTGAGGCGACAGCGGAGGCAGAGCTTGAGAATACGGGCCGCTTCCCCTCGACGAAATCTTTCCACGCGCACGAAACCGGCGCCTGCGGCACCGGCATGGTACAGGTGACGGGCCTTTCCGGCGGCAGGGAGGAAATACTCGCAAGAGAAGCCCTGCCTGTGATTGAAGGCGGGCAGAAGCTGAAAATGCGCTGGAATCTGAAGAGCACGGGTTATGACGGCTACAAGATAACAATAGAAGGTGAAGCCGCCGGCGAGCAGACTCTCAGCCGCCGCGAAACGGCTTGCGAAAGATGAGGTTGGTCGGCAAATGAAGCTACCTGAGATTTATAACACCGAGGTTTTCAAAAAGCTGAACGTCCGCGCGAAGCATCAGTTCGCTCACAGCTCTGGTTCTTTCGTAATACGCAGCTTTGTTGAAGACCACGTCTTCTACGACGCGGACGGGCGCGAAGAGGCGGTTATCAGCACCATAGCCTACACGAAGGAAACAGACGAGACAAGGCCCGTCATGTTCCTGTGGAACGGCGGGCCCGGAAGCGCGACTTCCGTGCTCAATCTCGAGTGCTTCGGCCCGTATCAGATGAAAAAGACAGGGGACGGCATCTCGCCGGCTAACGAACTGGTCGAGGACGCGAACTGCCTTCTGGATATCTGCGACCTTGTCTTCGTGGATCCGGTCGGCGTGGGCTTTTCAAGGCTCCTGAACAGCGGAAGCCGGAGCAAATACTATTCGCTGGACGGCGACGCGCGGAGCAACGCATATGCGGTGCTCGACTGGATTAAGACCCACCGGCGCTGGAACAGCCCCATATATCTGCTGGGCGAAAGCTACGGCACCGTCCGTGTGAGCAGGCTGCTCGAGGAATTTGGCCGCAATCCCCTGCGCGGAAACAAAATGATGCTGGGGCTCAAGATTTCCGGCGTCATTCTCGTCGGAGTTGCGCTCTCACTGAACGAAAAGGGGCAGATTTACGACCCGAAGCTGGACCTGCTGACAAGCGCCCTGCCCACCATGGCCGCAGTGAACTGGTATCACAATCACGACAGGCTCGGCCTGCGTGCTGCCGAAGCGGAGTTTGTAGACAGCGCCTGGGACTTCGCGTCGAAGGAGCTCGCCCCCGCCCTGTTCAGGGGCGACAAGTGTCCGGACGCGGAAATAAAGCGCATTTCGGAAAAGCTCGGGGAAATCACCGGCATGGACGCGGGGTATTTTGTCAAAACAGGGCTCAGGCTCAACAGCGTCGAGGATTTCATGACCGGCGTCATCGCGCACAGTGGCGAGAGGGTCGATGTATACGACGGAAGGGTTGCCCAGCCTCTCTCCAAAGTCTATAATGTTGTGGGCGACGGCAACATCCCCCTGCTCCTGATGAACGGAGCTCTGGCCGAAAAGCTGGCTCTTGACGGCTCGAGGCTCTATTATACGGGGAATATAAACGTGAACGACGGCTGGGATTATTCGTCCTCGTACGATATCAGCCACATGGAATGCCTCAAAAGCGCCATGGACCGCATGCCGGATATGAAGGTGCTCGTCGCTTCCGGAAGATATGATTTGTGTACGCTTCTCGGAAATACGAGATATATTTTCTGCCACGCCGGACTGCCAAAGCAAAATCTCATAATGCGCGAATACCCGGGAGGGCACGGAGTTTATTCAAGCAACGAGGGCAAACGCAGATTCCTTGCGGATATTCGCGCTATGATAGAATAGTAAAATCCGGCCTGCGCTTTGTGCGCAGGCCGGATTTCTCTGCGGTATGCTTCACTTTTGGGCCTGTCGGGGCGCGAAGCCTCCGGCGTTCAAGCCACCGCCACCTTCGCGCGCGTTATGGAGGCGAGGTCGGGGCAGTTGGCCATGGTCATCATATACTCGAGCTCGGCGCGCTTGATCTCGGCGTAGAGCTTCACGCCCTCCACCCCGCCGCCGTGCGCAGCGACGACGAAGGGACGGCCAATCATGGCCGCGTCCGCGCCCAGGGCCAGCACCTTGAAGATGTCCGCGCCGGTTCGGATTCCGCCGTCGACGATGACGGTGAGCGCGCCGCCCACCGCGGCGCGTATCTCCGGCAGCACCTCGGCGGTGGCCTGCGCGTCGGTCATGACGCGCCCGCCGTGGGTGGAGACGATGATGCCCGCGCAGCCGGCCTCGGCGCACTTGAGCGCGCCTTCGGCGGTCATGACGCCCTTGGCGATGAAGGGTACGGGTATGCTCTCGGCCACGGCGCGCAGCTCGGCCACGCTCTTGGAGGACAGCGTTTTGACGGCGGTGCCCATATTTGCGAAGGCCGCTGCGTCTATGTCGCAGGCGACAGCGGGGCAGCCCGCCTCGGCACACTTCTGGGCAAGGGCTATGAGCTTCCCGTTGTCCCGCCAGGGCTTTATCGTGCAGACATTGAAGCCGCCGTTGGCCTTCGCCGCCTCCAGCCCATCCTCCAGCTGCCCCGGCGCCCCGTCGCCGGTGAACGGCAGGATGCCCGCGGCCGCCGAGCCGGCGACGGCCATCTTCGACCAGTCGGCAGTGGTGATTGCTCCGTTATAGTTGTGGCTGTTCAGCCCTCCTATGGGCGCGAGGCAGAGCGGCGCGGAGAGTTTGACGCCGAACAGCTCGCATGAGGCGTCCGGTTCCCACGGCTCATGTATGGTATCCATACGTATTTTCACGCGCTTCAAAAATTCCACGCAGGCCGTCCAGGCCGAGCCGTCGCCCATGGCGCCAACCCCCGGTATCCTGCCCCTGCAGGCGCGGCCGTCGCATTCGGGACAGACTTTGCAGTTCGGTCCCATCATCTCCCGGGCCTTCGCCCAGATTTCGTCAAGTGTCATAGCTTCTCCCTCCCGCCGCCGAGGCGGCTTTGCGAATATAAGCCTATTTTACTACGTCAAAGCGCGAGAGGCAAGAGCGCATACGCCGCCCGGGGCAAAATAAGCTCCCGCAGAGCGAAGGCGCAAAAAAGACCGGCCCGCGGGCCGGTCCTGTTTACTCGCCGGTTTCCCGACGCGCTCTTACATCGAGCCGATGAGCTCGACTATAACCTTGCCGACGGCGTCGGCGAACTGGCTTATGTGGCGGATGCGGACAAGCTCACGGCCGTAAATGCGCCGGGCGCTGGGCAGGTCCTCCTCCTCGCCGGTGAAGACGCACATGACGCTCACGCCCATACGGCGGAGCTTTTCAACCTCCGCGGAGGAGTCAGCGACGCCGGCCTCGCCCTGATACTCCTTCTGCCGCCCCTGGGCGTCGGAAACCTTCCTTACGTCGTTCGGGCTGCAGTCCGAGAGGGTTATCAGTATGCGCCGTTCATACGGGCTCGCGGCAAGCAGGTAATTGGCCGCGCGCAGAGCGAGGCCGTCGCGGTTGAAGCCCGCGGCGGAATACCCGAAAACGGCCCCGTTCTTCTCAGGTTCATTGTAGTCGCGGTAGATGCGCGTGACCGTGCAGTTTCCCACGCTGCAGAAGGACATGACGCGCACCGGCAGGCCGCAGCGCGTGAGGCTCTCGGCGAGTATATAGGCCTGCGCGGCCACCTTCTCCTGGCGCTGGAGCTGGCTGGCCGAGCCGTCGAGCAGCAGGTCCACGGAGAGCTCCGTGTCCGTCATGCGCTCATGCTTTTCAAAAACGCGCCCGTCGCCCAGGTATACTCCCCGCCATATCAGCGGCGCATTCAGCTGTCCGGCGCGGGATTTTATCATTGAGTCGTCCAGATGGACCAGAATACAGTTGCGCACCTTCTCCGTGAGGCGGATGATGGCCAGGCGATGCGCCGTAATCCCGTCGTTGAAATATTTGCGGTTGGACTCGGTCTGCCTGCGAGATGCCTGCCGCTGCAGCCGGACCTCCGCGTCGCGCGGCTCGGCGGAAAATTCGCCGCGCGTGAAGTGGAGCATGCAGCCCGCGTGCCGGTCGCGGCACAGGCGGTCCTCGATGTTCGTGACGTCGCCGCGGCTGTACATGGACTCGCCGAAACAGTCCGCGACATAGCTGCGCAGCTGCTCGGGCGTTTTGTCACCCGTAATGCGTCCTATGGGGCTGAGCTTGCCGGGCTTGCGCTTTACCTCCTTCGAGCTCACGCACGCGCCGAGGAAGCTGCGCCGGCGGCCCAGGCCGCCCATGAACTGCGGCAGCTTCGCCAGCGTGTCGTGCCTGAGCATACCGCCGGTGACGCCGAAGTAGTCCTTCAATATGGCGCGCATCCGCTCCACCAGCTGCTCGCTAGTGAGTTCCGGCGGGAATTCCAACGCCTCGAGCAGCTTTTCTTCGCGCGGGGCCAGCTCGTGTCTCCCGCCCAGCGCACGTCTGTAGTGCTCGAGCTTAATCCTGTCCGCCATGGGCAGGTCGTTTTCGTTATAGTCTTCTGCCTGGGCCATGACCGTGCGGGCGTAGCCCCGGCGCAGAAGCCTCAGCGCCGGGCGCTCCGCTACCGCCCGCTGATAGGCGCAGTTTTCAAGCCCCGTCCAGAAGAGGTCCTGCCAGGTCTCGCCCTGGGCGGCGTTTTCCATGCCGTCGAGCAGCTTCTTTATCGTGGGATAGTCGTAGTATTTGTACACCGCGCCGACGATGCTGTTCATGTACACGTCGGCATAGCCCTCCGGGTCATAGGCCCGGCTCTCGGGGTGGAGGCCGTAGTCCCCGGCGGCGTTCCAGATGAGGTTGGTGGCGCGGCGCTGCTGTCTCTCCCGTTCGACCTCGCTGAGCTCTCCTCGAGCTCGTTTCAGGGCGCACATCTCAGTCGAAGAGGCCGCCCCGGCCCAGGTCGGCAGGGATGCGCGAGGTTATGACGTCCTCGACCAGCTTGCGCTCAAAGGGGTCGAAGGCCTTGTTGACCACGCCCATGCGCAGCGCCTCGACGGCGTTCAGCCCGTGCGCCATGAGGTCAACCGCGCTCATGAGCCCGCGCAAATCCAGCGCCTTTGTGGATATCTCCGCGCTGTCCACCTTGCGGCGGAGATCCGAGTACAGACCCGTAAACTGTTCGGCCCACTCGTCCCTGAGCTCCGGGTGTTCGCGCTTGAGCAGCTTTTTCAGGTTGTCCGGCGTTATCGGGGGCATTTCTATTACCACGAACCGGCTCACAAGCGCCTCGTTCAGCTCACGC
The DNA here is from genome assembly GCA_944387825.1 of uncultured Oscillospiraceae bacterium. GTDB lineage: Bacteria > Bacillota > Clostridia > Oscillospirales > Oscillospiraceae > Scatomorpha. Next base: position 11,019 of record CALXGL010000224.1, read on the forward strand.
GTACCCGCGTAGCCGTAGTTCATCGTGCCGATAAACCGCGTGGCGCTGTCCATGTGTATGCGGTCATAGCCCGGCACGTCTATCACGCGGCGGAAGTCCAGCGTGGCGTGCAGCACGGCGAGCGACTCGTTCTTCGCCATGTTTATCTCGTCGAGTATGCCGAAGCCGCCGAGCGTCGCGCACTGGGTAATCGGGCCCGGGCGGAAGCTGACCTCGCCGTTTTTGAAGGTGTCGGTGCCTATGAGCGAGGCGGCGTCGGTGTTTATATAAAAGCTGACGTCCCAGCTCGGGCGTCCGAACGCAGCCGCGAGATTCTCGGCCAGCACGTTTTTGCCGGTGGCCTTGGGACCGACGAGCAGCAGGTTTTCCCCGCAGAGCAGGGCCGTGGCCGCCGCCTCCCAAATCTCCCTGCCGTAGTATTCGAAGCGCGGCGCGTCCATAAGCCGGCTGCCGGCCGCCTCGGATACGCTGTGCGCGGCGCGGAATTCCTCAATAGCCGATATTATCCCGGGATCTATGCCCTCCCGGCGCAGAAAATCAAGCATGGCTCCAACCTCCCGAAGGAATTTGAGATTTCCAAAACTGATTTTATCACATTTTCCACATATGTCAAAACAATTCAGCGCGCTTTTAATTATATGCGTCCGCCGTCCCCCCGCCCCTTCCCCGCAGAGTCCGCGCGCGGCAAAATAGCTCCGCGCGGCTCCTGACGGCTTCTTGCGCATTGACTAATCCCCGGCGATATGTTAAACTGTGGACGATAAATTTTAACTTTTTGACAAGCTCTGGCTCAGATTTGACCAGCGCTTTGTAAAAAACGCAGTTCAGGAGGGCTTAATATGCTCAGAACAATAGAAATCAAGCAGAGTGTGTTTGAGAGCAATGACCGCGAGGCCGAAAAGGTCCGCGCCGAGCTGAAGAGGCGGGGACTCTTTCTGCTGAACCTCATGTCCTCTCCCGGCTCCGGCAAGACCACTACGCTCGTCGGAACCATTTCCCGGCTCAAGGCCGAGCTGCGCATAGGCGTCATGGAGGCCGACATAGACGCCGACGTGGACGCGCATACCGTCGAGGACGCCGGCGCGAAGGCCATCCAGCTGCACACCGGGGGCATGTGCCACCTTACGGCGGACATGACCATGCAGGGCCTCGAGGCCCTGGGCACCGAGGACATTGACTTCGCCGTTCTGGAGAACGTCGGCAATCTGGTCTGTCCCGCCGAGTTCGACACCGGCGCCGTCAAAAACGCCATGATTCTGTCCGTCCCGGAGGGCGACGACAAGCCGCTCAAATATCCGCTGATGTTCGAGGTCTGCGACGTGCTGCTGATAAACAAGATAGACGTCCTGCCCTATTTTGACTTCAATCTCGAGGCCGTGAGCGAAAGGGCCAAAAAGCGCAACCCCAGGATTGAGATAATACCCATTTCGGCCCGTACCGGCGAGGGCATGGACGCCTGGTGCGACTGGCTCCGCCGTGAGATAAAGAACTGGAAGGAAGGCTGAAAGCCGCTTTGATATAACATTACGAAAAGGGGGAACAGACCGCAAATGAGAGCGAGCATACTGAAACTGGCGACAAAAATAAGCCTGGAGTGCGGCACCTATACGGGTGTCACGCCCAACGACCCCGAGTACAAGATACTCGACCCGGTCATAACCGACGAAATGGCGGAGATAGCCATGGGCCTCAAGGTGCGCAAGTACGTATCCGCCGCCGATGTGGCCAAAAAGGTCAAAAAGCCGCTTGCGCGCGTCAGCGAGGTGCTCTATGAGCTTGCCGATATCGGCCTCTGCCGTGTAAACCTCAAGGACGGCGAGGACAAATTCTTCCTGCCCATATGGGTGCCGGGCATAATGGAGATGATGGTCGGCAACAAGACGCTCTGCGAGCGTTATCCGGTCATAGCCGAATGCTTTGAGGAGTACACCCGCCGGCGCATAGCCCCGCTTGCGCCGTTTATCCCCGTGGGCCAGGGCATGATGCGCGTCATACCCGTGGAGATGGCCATACAGAACGACGCCCACCGCGGCAGCTATGAGGAGATACACGAGATAGTCGAAAATTCCTGGGCTATCGCGGTCACCGACTGTTCCTGCCGCCGCACGCGCCGCCTCATGGGCGAGGGCTGCGGGCATCTGGAGAAGGACGTCTGCATCTTCTTCAACGAGGGCGCGGAATACCACATCCGCACGGGCCATGGCCGCGAGATAGACAAGGCCGAGTGCTATGAGATACTCAAGCGCTGCGAGGAAAACGGCCTCGTCCACGAGATTTCGAACCTCGACCCGCCCAACGGCGCGGCCGCGATATGCAACTGCTGCGGCTGCTCCTGCTTCTCTCTGCGCATAGCCGAGTACTTCAAGACGCCGGACGTCATACGCTCCAACTACGTCGCCGAGGTGGACGCGAGCAAGTGCGTCGCCTGCGGCCTCTGCGTTGAAAACTGCAACCTCGGCGCGCTCAAGCTCGGCCAGAAGCTCTGCTCCGAGCCCAGCCGCGCGCCCGAGCACGACACGCCGCACGACAAGCTGCTCTGGTTCGGCGGAGACAAATACGACCCCTACTACCGCACCAACCGCGGCTACACCGCCGCGGACGGCACCGCGCCCTGCAAGACGCGCTGTCCGGCGCACATCCCCGTCCAGGGCTACATAAAGCTCGCCAGCCTCGGCAGGTTCGACGAGGCGCTCGAGCTTATCCGCAAGGAGAACCCCTTCCCCGCCGTCTGCGGCCGCGTATGTCCGCGCTTCTGCGAGGAGGCCTGCTCGCGCGGCGACGTGGACGCGCCCGTGGCCATAGACGAGGTCAAGAAGTTCCTCGCCCAGCGAGAGCTCGACCCCGAGACCCGCCGCATCCCCAAGATGCTCAACATGACCGGCAAGCCCTTCACGAACAGGATTGCCGTCGTCGGCTCCGGTCCCGCCGGCCTGAGCTGCGCGTACTATCTCGCGCTGCAGGGCTATCCCGTCACCGTGTTTGAAAAGCAGAAGACCGTCGGCGGCATGCTCATGAACGGCATCCCCAGCTACAGGCTGGAGAAGGACGTCGTCGCCGCCGAGATAGACATTCTGCGCGAGATAGGCGTGGAGTTTAAAACCGGCGTCGAGGTCGGCAAGGACGTGACGCTCGACGAGCTGCGCAAGCAGGGCTATGAGGCCTTCTTCCTCGCCATAGGCGCTTGGAAGGCTTCGCCGATGAACATACCCGGAGAAAAATACCGCGGCGTCATGAGCGGACTTGACTTCCTGCGCCGCGCCGAAAGCCAGCGCCCGCCCGCGGTCAGCGAGAACACGGTCGTTGTCGGCGGCGGCAACGTCGCCATAGACGCCGCGCGCACAGCGCTGCGCCTGGGCGCGAAGAACGTCACCGTCGTCTACCGCCGCGCGCGCGAGGACATGCCCGCGGACCCCGAAGAGGTCGCCGAGGCCGAGAGCGAGGGCGTGGTTTTCCGCTTCCTCGCCAGCCCTATACGCGTAAAGGGCAGCGACGGCAAGGCTGTGGAGCTCGAGCTTCAGCTCATGGCCCAGGGCGAGGCCGACGGCTCCGGCCGCCGCAAGTCCGTAGCGCTTGAGGGCCAGACCGAAACCATCCCCGCCGGCACCGTGATAGCCGCGATTGGCCAGCGCGTAGACTGGGGCGAGCTGCTCGCAGGCTCGCGCGTGCAGCTGCGCCGCTCCGGCGCGGCCATGGCCGACCGCGTCACGCTCCAGACCATGGAGCCCGACATCTTCGTCGGCGGCGACGCGCTGACCGGCCCGAGCTTCGTCATTGACGCCA
>CALXGL010000225.1 GCA_944387825.1 uncultured Oscillospiraceae bacterium
GAAGCGGATATTCTGCTTGGACTTTGTCGCAGTACGTCCGAAGGAGGTGGTGCTTGTTGAAGCTTCGCTTTGGGATTATTGTGCCTGCTGTTCTGCTGCTCTTCTCCGGCTGCGGAGTACGGGATGACCCCGGCGAGGGCTGGACGGCAGCCGAAATGGCGCGTCATGCGTCATCGGGCGCAAGCGTACAGCTGACAGAGCTTGCCCCGGGCAGCGAGGAGTATGAGCTATACGCCTCCGAATATTACGGACTGAAGCTCTCCGAAGTTGAAGACGGCTGCATACTTGCCGCGGGCGGCTCCTCGGCGCAGGAGGTCTCTGTTTTCCGCTTTGAAAGCGCACAGGCTGCGGAGGCCGCGGCCGCATCCCTGGAGACATACCTCGAAAGCCGCGAGCTCGATTTTACCGGCTACATGCCGGCCGAAGCCGCAATGATTGCCGCCGGCCGGGTCGTCCTGCGCGGGAACTGGTGCGCGGCCATTGTCCTGCCTGACAGTGCATCCGGCGCGGAGGCGTTTGAGGATTGTTTCAGCTCCTCTCCTCCGCCTTCCGGCGGCGTCACGGTGCCGTCCGCCTCTCCGGAGCCGGCCTGTCCTGCGTCGGAAACGGAGCAGGACGAATGGGTATACAGCGAATCCCGAATCATAAGCGCGTACCGCTCCGGTTCGCGCGACGGCCTTGACGCACACGATATTGCGATACTTGACGCCGTCGATTTCGTTCTGACCGAGGTTCTCCAGCCCGGCATGAGCGATTACGAGCGGGAACTTGCCGTTCACGATTACATAATCGATAAGGCCGAGTACGATTCCGACACGCTGAGCATCCTGCCGTTTTTTCAAAACAGCCCGGAAAACACGAATCCATACGGCGCCCTCATCGATGGCAGGGCCGTATGCAGCGGGTATTCAAGCACATTTCAGCTCTTTATGAAATTGATTGGAATTGAGTGCATAACCGTGCATGGCGAGGGCAATCACGACCGCGAAGAGCACGCCTGGAACATGGTCAGGCTGGACGGCGACTGGTACTGCGTGGACGTAACCTGGGACGACCCCACGGGCTTCAGCTTCGTGAGCGAGAGCCTTGCGCACAGATACTTCAATGTTACAAGCGATTTCATGAGAAATACCAACCACTTTTGGGACGAATCCGAAGTCCCCGAGGCGGCTGCCGTACGCTATGCCTGGCAGCCGTGAAAGGAGCAGACATGAAGAAAAAACTCACCGCCGCGCTGCTTGCGCTTTCTCTGCTGTGCGTCAGCGCGCTTGCCGATTTTACCGACGTCTCCTCTGACTCATGGTACTATGAGGCCGTGAGCTGGGCCGAGGAGAGCGGCATTATGAACGGCGTTTCCGAAAGCACGTTTGAACCCAACGGGCAGCTGACGCGCGCGATGGTCGTTACCATGCTTTACCGTCTGGACGGAGAGCCGTCACTGCCGGAGTCCGACTGGGGTTATCCATATTCAGACGTCCCCTCCGAGTCCTGGTTTGCCGAAAGCGTATACTGGGCCAGGCTCAGCGGCGTTGCCGAAGGCGTCAGCGCCACTGAATTCAATCCCAACGGCAGCATAACGCGCGAACAGCTTGTAACCATGCTCTGGCGCTATGCCGGCAAGCCGGCAGGCGGCGGCGGGCTCAGCTTCAGCGATGCCGGCGCAGTGAGCAGCTGGGCGTACGACGCGGCCGCCTGGGCCGCGGAGTCGGGCGTCATCTCCGGCCGGGACGGCAATATTTTCGACCCGCACGGCAAAGCCACCCGCGCCGAATGCGCGGCCATGCTCATGCGCTTTGCTGCGTTGATGCCCGAGGAGCCGGAATATGTCCCAAACCTTGATATAATCCCCAAAAACACATACGACAGCAGCCTCTTTGAGCTGAACGACGGACGGCTAACATACGGCTCCGGCAGCCTCTGCGGCATAGACGTGAGCTCTCATCAGGGTGAGATTGACTGGGCGGCCGTCGCCGCCGACGGCATTGACTTTGCCATCATACGCGCAGGCTACCGCGGCTACAGCGAGGGTGAAATCTATCTGGACCCGTATTTTGAGGCGAACATAACCGGCGCGCTTGAAAACGGGCTTGCCGTCGGAGTCTATTTCTTCTCCCAGGCTCTGAACGTTGACGAGGCCCTTGAGGAGGCGCGGTTCACGCTCAGCGCCATACGCGGATATGACGTAACCGGCCCGGTCATCTTCGACTGGGAGCGCATCGAATATGATTCCGGCCGCACGGCCGATGCAAGCGGCGTCACGGTCACCGACTGCGCCATTGCATTCAACGAAGCCGTCGAGGCCGCCGGTTATCAGCCCATGTGCTACGGCAGCCCGACCACTTCCAATGCTGACATCTACCTTGACCGTCTGCTTGAATATCCCTTCTGGCTTGCTCACTATACGAAGGACACGGCCATAACCTCCTTCCCCTATCATTACGACATGTGGCAGTACACCTCCAGCGGCTCCGTGGACGGCATTGAAGGCCGGGTAGACCTAAATGTAGCCATTGACAGTGTTTTTGGGCTGTAAATGCACCTGTTCAGGTTAATTCTGCTCTATAATTTAATAATTTGACTTAATTGTTGACATTTTGACAATATAGTGATATATTTAACGCAGCGAGACAAGTGCTATAATCTTGACTGGAGGTAATAGTAATGAAGGACTTGCTCTTTGCGTTGATAATGGTGATGGCCGGTATTTTCTGCGCCCTGATAGGCAACGAGATTTTCATCTGGGTCGGCGGCATACTGACTGCCATCGGCGTCGTGGCGGCGCTCGTCTCCGAATTTGGAGGCGGCATTAAGAACAACCCCAACGACGACAAGTGATATACTCTACAAGGGCCGCCCGGGTGGGCGGCCCTTTTGCGTTGACTATGTACGGAGATAGTGATAAAATTAATTATCGCAGCTATGCATGCACGTAAATTCTCAGCAGACTGCATATACACTGACATAAAGGAGTGACGTAATATGGAACTCACCCGCGAACAGCAGGACATACTCAACGGCTCCCAGGGCGAGGTCATGGCGAAGGTCATGAAAAGCCTGGTCATGTACGGCGAGACCTTCGGCGCGGACAAGCTGGTGCCCGTGACGAGCGAGTACGGCCACACGGTCATAAGCTTCGGCATCGGCGTCATGAAGCCGGTGTACGACCTCTACGACCAGCTCATAAAGGCCGGCGCGCTCTCGAAGCAGAAGTTCAGCGCCGATCCCCTGCCCCTCGACAAAAATGTGCCCAGCAGCTTCCTCCAGGACATCATTTTCAAGGGCATCATGTACTCCCAGCAGTCCCGCTATGAAAAGCAGCTTGAAAAGCTCGGCATCATGTCCGAGGACGCCTATACCTGCGCCTGCTACCTCGACGAGGTCGGCAACAAGCCCAAGAAGGGCGACATTCTCTCCTGGGCGGAGTCCAGCGCGGTCGTATACGCCAACAGCGTCCTCGGCGCGCGCTGCAACCGCAACAGCGGCATGCTCGAGCTCATGGGCTCGATTGTGGGCTACGCGCCGCACTTCGGCCTGCTGACCGACGACGGCCGCAGGGCCGACTGGATAGTCGAGGTCAAAACCTCGAAGAAGCCCGAGGCGCAGCTGCTCGGCTCCGCCATAGGCATGAAGGTCATGGAGCAGGTACCTTACATAAAGGGCCTCGACAAGTGGCTCGGCTCCGAGCTCACGGACGAGGTCTGCGCCTACCTCAAGGACTTCGGCGCGGCCACGGCCTCCAACGGCGCCGTGGGCCTCTACCACATCGAAAACCTCACGCCCGAGGCCGTCGAGTCCGGCGAGGGCCTTATCCGCGAGGGCGCGCCGGTCTACGTCATTGACGACGCCGAGCTCGAGCGCGTCAAGGCGAACTATCCCGTCGTCTGGAAGGACCTGAACGCCAAGCCGAAGCTCTGCTTCATCGGCTGCCCGCACCTCACGCTCGCGCAGCTCAGGAGCTGGACGGGGCGCATCTCCGCCGCGCTGAACGCGAAGGGCCTCAGGAAGGTCGCCGTGCCCACCGTCATGACCTGCGCGCCCGCCACGCTCAAGAGGTTCAAGGAGACGGCAGAGTATGAGCAGCTCATGAGCACGGGCGTGATACTCAGCTATATCTGCCCGCTTATGTACATGAATAACCCCCTTTCCGGCAAGATGCCGGTCATAACCTGCTCCAACAAGCTGCGCACGTACACCACCGCGCGCTACTACACCGAGGAGGAAATCCTCGGGCAGATAACGGGAGGTGCGAACAATGGCTAAGGTATTCAAGGGCCGCCCGGTCGTGGCGGGCGAGTGCACCGCGCCGGCGCTGGTCTCCCACGGCGGCTTCAACACGCTGGCGAGCTTCCAGATGGCGATGATGTTCGGCGACAAGAAGGTGAAGTGCGGCGACCAGAACAACGCCGACCTCTACAAGAAGCCGATGAAGGGCACCGCCCTCTGCCTGCCGCAGACCATAGGCTCCACCACCGGCGGCATGGTGCTGTACACCGCCTGCGCCACGAATAATCAGCCGGCCTGTATGCTCTTCTCCAAGACGATAGACTCCCTCGCCGCCTCAGGCGCGATTCTCGCCGAGGTCTGGACCGACTCGAGCATGCCGGTTGTCGACGAGCTCGGCGACGAGTTTTTGGACTACATGAAGGACGGCATGACCGTCACCGTCAGCCGCGACGGCACCGTAACCGTCGAAGAATAAG
>CALXGL010000226.1 GCA_944387825.1 uncultured Oscillospiraceae bacterium
CTGCTCGCGCGTAGACACCCGCGCATAGCCGTAGGTCTTTTTCATGCGCCGACCTCCTTGAAAGTGTGCGTAAACGTCGCCTGTGTTTTCGTATATGTCCGCGTGTCACAGTCTGTACTTTACGGACGCCGTTCAGCGCGTTTTTGGCTCCAAACGGCGGTGGCTGTAAAGGTGTACCTTTGCGGAGACGTTATATTACACTGTGGAAAGGCGGGAATTGCAACATAGAATCCTGCTTGCCAAACCGAGCGCTGTCTGTTACACTGTTTATATAAGTTTCAGCATCGCGCCGCGCGGTGACAGTCTCACGTTTACAAAGTGCCTGAAGGAATATCCTTCAGGCACTTTTTTGCATATATGGAGCTGCGGCTCCCCTACTCTTTGTTACGGGGAGCCGTGAGGCGTACCCGTTCACATACACACCACAAATGAAAGGGGTACGTCATGTACAAGAAAGAGCTTCGCATCACGGGTACGCCGTGGGTCAGATAACACCAGGCGCACGCGCGCTCATAATCGAGGGCGGGTTCGCCCGGTTGACCTCCACGGTGCTGTCGGTTGAAGAGCGCTCGCCGTTCGAGCTGCGACTTGAGACGCGCAACACGCTGTACACGCTGAGCATACCGGCGCGCTCCGCGCCGCCCAACGCCGACACTATAAGCTTCGCGCCGTATATGGCAGAAAGGGAATGACATGGAGCGGAAAATAAAACAGGCTCTGTGCCTGAGCTGGCAGGAGGCCTCGGAGATAATATCCAATCAGCTGAATATTGCGCTCGGGCAGGAGATTCTCTGCAAAGCACGGCTCATGGACGAGGTCTATTGGGCCGTGTTCACGTCTGGGCACGTTTTCACAATCGACGAGCTCGTCGTCCTGCTCACATACGCCGACGCCAAGCCGGACGTCTGCGCCGAAGTATTTTCCATCGAGGGGGATACGACCAAGTCGCTGCCCTCGGAGCTGAGCTCACTGTTGCTCAAGAAAGCGCTCCACCTGAATTGGGAACTCGAATATCCCACGGAATCCGGCTTGTGGATGCTGGACATCACAATGGAGATTTGATTGGAGGCAAAGTAATGGACGAAGTTATAAAAGATGCAATTGGCCGTTATGGCGCAAAAATCGTGGGGCTGGACGACAGTTTTGAATTTCGCTGCACCGAATGCGGCAAGTGCTGCACGAACCGCGAGGACATACTGCTCACGCCGCGAGATCTGTTCCGCGCGGCGAAGGAGCTGAATATGACCGTCATGGATTTCTTCTCGGAGTACTGCGAGAAGTATATCGGCGACAATTCACGGCTGCCCGTTATACGCCTCAAACCGCGTGGCACAATACGCCGCTGCCCCCTGCTTGAGAACCGGCGCTGCCGCATACACAGGTCCAAGCCCGTCATATGCGCCATGTTCCCCGTGGGACGCATGGTTACAACAGACAGAAGCACCGGCAAGAATGAGACCTCATACCTGCTCAACCCGATAATCTGCGGCGACAACTCCGAGGCGCACACAGTGCGCGAGTGGCTGTTGGAAAGCGGTGTGCCGGTGCACGACGAGTTCTTCTACAAGTGGTACGAACAGATTGAAGAAATGCACTTAAAGGTCAAGGCCATAAAGGGCATGTGCAGCAGCGCTGAGGTCGTGCACATCACATGGGATTTGATGTCCATTCTGCTGTATCTCAACTACGATATAGCTGAGCCGTTTGATGAGCAGTTCGACCACAATATGCATCACCTCAACAAAATGCTGGACGGCCTGTTGGCCGGCGAGGGAGCAGACGAAGATGAACGACGAGAGGAATCGTGACCAGATTGTCCGCAAGGACGCGCGCGGCTGCTTCGTCGAGAGCCTGAGCGACGCTTTCGGGATAGGCAAGGCGCACTTCGCTTTCGCTGCCTACGACATGAAGCGCCCCTCGGGACAGCGTCAGACCGACTGCGTACACGTCTACATGGATGTCGGCGAACTGCTGGAGCTGTGCCGCGAGGCCGAGTCCGGCGAGCTACGGGCGATGCTGCGCGAAAAGCGGCAGTCTGGCGAGCGGGGAGCAATCTACCAGCACCTCGGCGGCACGCCGGCTGAAAGGCTCGCTTCGCTGGGCCGCGAGCGCGCTGACGGCATGAGCCTATCGCGCACGTTTCAGCTCCTGCCGGGAGCCAAATCCGGCTTTCTCCTCGTCGCGGACAGCGGCGCAGGTGAGGAAAACTCAAAAGGGTTAATAGTCCCGCGATTTGGGAATAAGCCCGAAAACCATGTGGCCGTGTGCCTGAGTTTTGCGGCTCTGTGTGAGCTGCTGCTCATGACCAGAACTCACTACCAGGCCTGGCTGACCGCGCAGTATGCAGCGGAGGATAACAAGAATGGGCAGAGAATATGAAAGATTACAGAGAAATTATCTCCGATGCCATGAATAGCGCGGCGGTCAGCAGCCCGGAGAAACTGCGCAAACGCAAAATGTGCGCATTGACCGAGGTGCAGAAGTGTCTGGCCTATTATGAACAACGATGCTACGCAGATGAACTGCTCTGCGCCATTGCGAGAAAGAAAGCGGACTTTCTAATCCATGCAGCATCCGTTAGCTCCATAAGAGAAATTCTCAAACTGTCTGTGCCGAATTACGACGTCTTCGCGTTCGACACCGGCAAGTATTACGTTGCGGAAGAGGAACTCATCGGTTGGGGCGAGGCGTCGCTACGCGCCCCGCTGACCAGTGCCGGAGCAAGACGTTTTGCAGAGGTATTTATCAAGATTTACCCTGAACAGGGCAAACGCATTTTCGACGGTACGCCATAACCGCTTACGCATAAAGCTTCACCTCAAAGAGCAGAACTACACGCCAAAGGCCCGGACGTCTATTTAGACATCCGGGCCGTTTCTATTTCTTTATCTCAATCTCGTCCGAGTCGCCGACGAGCCAGTCCATGCTTACGCCGAGAGCCTTGGCTATGATGCGCAGCTCGGCGTCGCAGACGTGGCGCTGGTTCTGCTCGATGCGTGAGATGATGAGCTTGGTCATGTTCTCCTCGCCCATCAGGTTTATCTTTCGAGCCAGATCCTCCTGCGTCATCGGCGGCTTTTGCAGCGCCCTGCCGAGCCGCACCCGGTCAGCGCAGAGATTCCCCTTTATTATGAATGTGCTCCTGGCCATAGCATCACCTCGTTGCAGCTATATTAAAGATTATTTCTCTTTTTCGTAGATTTTATCTTTAATTTAGATACAGATCAGAATATAATAGATATTGAATATCTATATTAGATACTACGTGACACAAACTCGCGCATAAAATGGCAGCACCCGCGCCGATGACGGGGAAATGGCGGCGTAGTATAATGCTAGCGTGCTATCTCAGGCAGTTGAACGGCTTTTTGAGCCGAAATCTGTCCGAGAGGAGCTGCTAATATGAAATACTGCCCATACTGCGGCGCGGAGCTGAACGGCGAGGGATCCAACTATTGCGCCGAGTGCGGGAGGGAGCTTGCACCCGCGCCGCGTGACGGCAAAAACCGCGAACCTAAAAAGCAAAAACGGAGGAAAGACCAGAACGCCACGGAGCATGATAATTACGACGGCTACTACGACGACGTGCTGCCTGATGACGCGGACGCACAGCGAGAGGGCGTGGACAAAGGGCTCGTCAAGCGTATCGTGCTGCTCACGCTCATGGTAGCCGTCGTAATTGCTGGCTGCGTTGTTGCGCTGTACCTGTTGTAAAATCTCCACCTTCTTCGTGTAATAAGGCAAACACACGAACGAGGTGGAGATATGAAGTACATTTCCAAGGGCTATGTGGTCGAGGGCTCGACCGAGCACATCATGCGCGTCTCGCACTTTGGCCGGGAGTTTCAGCTCACCGGTGTGAAGGCCGCGCTCTGGCTCAACGGGCACGGGCGCTTCGACACCATCGACGAGACGAACAACATATACCGCCGCGAGCTGGAGCATCTGCGCCGCATGGGGCTCATTGAGCCGGTGGAAGCCGATGCCGCGGGAGAATACCGCGCGCTGACGCGGTGCATCATAGTCCCGACGG
>CALXGL010000227.1 GCA_944387825.1 uncultured Oscillospiraceae bacterium
TTCGGCGCTGAGGGCGTGCCCATGTTCATCGACGCCTGGCTCGACTTCTTCGACGTCCTCTCCGAGGGCATTCTGATGCCGCTGGGCGCGCTTATCATGACGGTCTTGATTGGCTGGGTGTATAGGACGAAGTTCGTGCGCGAGGAGTGCGAGATTTCCGGCCACCGCTACCGCGCGCCGAGATTCTATGAAATCTGCTTCAGATTCATCACTCCGATAGGCGTCACGATTGTCCTCATCGGCCAGATTATGGACTTCTTCCTTTAATTAATCCAGGTGGGACTTCGGCCCCCCTAGACACGCGGGATAAATGCCGCGATACCCCCCTCAGCTCGCACGGCGAGCTGGCCGCGGACACGTGTCCGCGGGATATGGTATCCGCCCGAGGCAAAGCCCCGGGCGGATTTCATTGGGATTAAAGCCCCGGGGCGATTTCTTTTGCAATTTTGGCAGGGCCGCGAATTTAAGCGCAGCTTTTTGTTGCGCATACGGGCGCGGCGGGGTTAGAATAGCGGAAAGCAGTCTAAGGCGGTGGTCATATGCCGGTCAATAAATATGAGGCGTTCATGCGCGCCGTGGAGTTCGGAAGCATAACGCGGGCGGCGGAGAGCCTGGGCGTTACACAGAGCGCGGTGTCGCACATGATAAGCTCGCTCGAGGGCGAGCTGGGCTTCGCGCTGCTGCGGCGCGGCCGCGGCGGGGCAGCGCCCACGGCGGAGGGGGAGAGCGTCATACCCGCGATACGCGGCATACTCTCCTCGCGCGAGCAGCTGGAGCAGACGGCGAGCGCGATACGCGGCCTCGATTCCGGCACCGTGCGCATAGGCACGTTTACGAGCGTCGGCGTACACTGGCTGCCGGACATCATCGCGGCGTTCCAGGCGGATTACCCCAACGTGGAGCTGAAGCTCATGAGCGGCGACTATCACGACGTGGAGCAGTGGCTCTCCGAGGGCAGCGCGGACCTGGGCTTCGTCCCCCTGCCGACGAAGCTGGGCGGCGAGCTCACGCCGCTGCTGAAGGACCGGCTCCTGGCCGTCATACCCGCCGGGCACCCGCTCGCGGACGCCGCGGCCTTCCCGGTCACGGAGCTGGAGCACGAGGCCTTCATCGGCCTGCTTGAGACCAGCGACCGCGACGCGCGAGGGGCCCTCACCGCCGCCGGAGTGACCGCGCGCATCAAGTACACGACGAAGGACGATTACGCCGTTATAGCCATGGTCGAGCGCGGCCTGGGCGTTAGCATAATGCCGGAGCTGCTGCTCAAAAACTGCTCCGAGCGCGTCCGCTGCCTGGAGCTTGACCCGCCGGCCAGCCGCATAATCGGCCTCTGTCTTCCCGACGCGGACAGGGCGGGCCCCGCCACCCGCCGCTTCGCCGAATACGCAAAAGCGTGGGTCAGGGGTCAAAAATAGTTTAGTCAAATAAATAATTTGCAAATTTATCGCTAAAATTGTGCACCTGCCTCTTGAAATCTTCTGTTTTAAGGGTTATACTGGTATAGCTATGAAAGTTCGCGGCCGCAAGGCTGCAAATTTACACAGGAGGAGACAAAATGAAGAAGATTCTTGCACTTATGCTCGCTCTCGTCATGGTATTTGCCCTCGCCGCCTGCGGCGAGACGCCCGGCGAGCCCAGCAGCGATCCCAATGCCAGCGCTGCCCCCAGCGCGGGCCCGGCCGACGTCCCCGAGGTCGAGGCCAGCGCCGAGCTTGAGTTCGGCACCGGCAGCTCCACCGGCACCTACTACGGCTTCGGAAGCACCTTCGCCACCTACATTTCCAACAACACCGGCGTGAATATTACCGCCGTCACCTCCGGCGGCAGCCAGACCAACATCGAGATGGTCGACGGCGACGAGCAGCAGCTCGGCTTCGTCCAGTCCGACGTCATGGACTACGCCTACAACGGCACCCGCCTCTTCGTAGACGCCAAGGGCAACCCCGCGCCTCTGACCGGGTTCTCCACCCTCGCCGCGCTCTACATGGAGCAGGTGCAGATAGTCACCCTCAACCCCGATATCAAGTCGGTCGCCGACCTGGAGGGCAAGTACGTCTCCATCGGCGTGAGCGGCTCGGGCGTGTACTTCAACGCGATAGACGTCCTCGGTGCCTACGGCCTGACCGAGGAGGACATCAACCCCGTGTACCAGAACTTCGACAACAGCGTCGAGAGCCTGCAGGACGGCAAGATTGACGCCGCCTTCATCGTCGCCGGCGCGCCCACCACCTCCATCGTGCAGCTGGCCACCAGCAACGACGTCTACCTCGTCAGCCTCGACCAGGAGCACATCGACGCCCTTATCGAGTCCAGCCCCTACTACAGCGCCTACACCATCTCCAAGGATGTCTACGGCACCGATGAGGACTGCACCACTGTCGCCATCAGCGCCGTGCTTATCGGCGCGGACGATCTCGACCCCGACGTGGCCTACACCATCGTCTACACCCTCTTCCAGAATTCCGACAAGATCAGCCACGCCAAGGCCAGCGAGATGAGCGTCGAGTTCGGCGCCTCCATCACCAGCGTACCCTACAACGAGGGCGCGGCCCGCTACTTCTCCGAGCAGGGCTTCGAGGTTCCCACCGCCTGAGTCAACACCTACTTATAAACCGCGTTTGACCGCGGCGCCCGAAAAGGGCGCCGCGGCTTGCGCCGAGGAGGCAAGCAATGTCTGAGAAAAAGAAAAAGGAGAACAGGGTAAAGGACCTGTTCACGGACGACGTTGTGGATACTCAGGCCGCGGGCGAGCCGCATTACGAGCATCCGCACGTCAAGGGCTTCGACGGCGCGTCCTATGAGCCCGAAGCGTCGGCGAAAACGGACGACGTGGACGTCGGCACCATGGAGGATGTCGAGGCCATCATGCGCAAGTACGACCGCGAGTCGAACACGCGCCTCTGGGAGGGCAAGGCCAAGATAGCCGTTGACATACTCATGGCCCTCTTCTCCGCCTACAGCATCTATGCCACGCTCTGGTCCCGCGCCAGCGAGGAAGTGCGCCTGCCCATCTTCGTGGGCTGCATGATTATCCTCGGCTATCTCACCTACCCCGCCAGCAAGAAGCACGTCAAGGTGAACTGCCTGCCCTGGTACGACGTCGTGCTCATGCTTGTCGGCGCCGGCGCGTTCTTCTACTACGCCATAATGTACGACAGCCTGAGCCAGCTGCTGACCAGCCCGATAAAGATGACCCCGCTCTATGTGGTCATCGGCATAATCGGCATCCTGTCGCTCGTCGAGCTCTGCCGCCGCTGCGTAGGCCTGCCCATACTCTGCGTCGCGGCCGTGCTGCTTATCTACACCTTCGCGAGCGGCAAGAGCCTGAACGCCGTCATCCACGCGCTGTTCTACTCGCGCGACGGCGTGTTCAACTCGCCCGTGACCGTCTGCGCGAAGTTCATAGTCGTGTTCATAATCTTCGGCGCCTTCCTCGAGA
>CALXGL010000228.1 GCA_944387825.1 uncultured Oscillospiraceae bacterium
TCATCCACAAGTGCGTCGCCGTCAAGCACGCGCTCAAGGCCCAGTCCATAGGCTGCGACATGGTCGTCATCGACGGCTACGAGGCCGCCGGACACATCGGCGCTTTCAATACCGGCACAATGGTGCTTACCCCCAGCGCGGTCAGGGCGCTCTCCATCCCCGTTATCACCGCCGGCGGCGTCTGCGACGGACGCAGCATGGCCGCGGCGCTCATGCTCGGCGCCGAAGGCGTGTACATGGGCACCCGCTTCTTTATGACCAAGGAGTGCCCCGCCAGCGAGGAGATAAAGCAGGAGCTGGCCGCCAAATACGGCGAGCTCGACACCTACATCGGCCTGCACCCCTACAAGAACGACACCCGCTTTGTCCTCAACAGCCTCATGAAAGAGGTCGCCGGGCTCGAAGCCGCCGGGGAACCGTTTGAGAAGGTCGCCCCCTATGTCGCCGGCTACCGCACCCGCAAGTTTACGCAGGGCGGCAAGGAACTCGACGAGGGTTCCCTCTGCATTGGCGAGAACATAGGCCTCATTAAGGACGTGCTTACCGTCGAGGAGCTTATAAACAGCATGATGAGCGAGTGCGAGGCTCAGCTCAACCGTTTCAATTGAGGTGCGATTATGAACATTTACGAGGAGAAAAAGTACAATTTCGTCCACAACTGCAAGATTCCGTACCTGAGCGCCGCGGGCGTAGTCCCCGAGGTCATTGAGAAGGGCCATGTGCGCTTCGTCCTGCCTGTCAGGGAAATGCACATGAACCACGTCGGCATCGTGTACGCCGGCAGCTACTTCGTCTTTGCCGAATCCGCCGGCGCCAGCCTGATTTTCGCCGCCTACGCGGAGAAGAAGAACTACGTTCCCATCATCTCCAACGTGTCCATCGACTACCTCAAGCCCGCCAAGACCGACCTGGTCATCGACATGACCATGTCCGAGGAGGAGGCCGCCGAAAAGATAGCGCCCATCGATGAGAGGGGCCGCGGCAGGTATCCGCTCGACGTCCCCATTCACGACGCCGAGGGCAACCACGTCGCTACCGCTCACATAACCTACTATCTCTTCGCGGACGCCCCGAAGCTCTGAGCCGTCAGAACAGCAAAACCTACATTATAATATAAAGGAGAAGACGAAAATGATAGACACCAAACTTACCAGGCTGCTTGGCATAGAGTATCCGATTATCCAGAGCGGCATGCAGTGGCTCGCGGTTCCCCAGCTCGCCGCCGCAGTATCCAACGCCGGCGGTATCGGCACCATCAACCTCACCTGCTGGCCCACCCTCGAGGAGTTCGCCGACGCTCTCGACGAGATGAATTCCCTGACCAGCAAGCCCTACATCGTCAACATCTCCCTCGCCCCCTCTCAGAGGGTTACCGACGACATGATCCGCGCGGCCATCAAGCTCTGCGGCGAGAAGCATGTCGCCGCCATAGAGACCTCCGCCGAGAGCCCCGTGCCCTATATGCCCGACATCAAGGCGGCCAATCTCATCCACTTCCACAAGTGCCCGAACTACAAGGTCTCCATGAGCATGGAGCGCAAGGGCGTTGACGGCGTCATCATCGCCGGCTATGAGGCCGGCGGCCATCCCTCCGCCGACGGCGTGGGCACCTATGTCATAGCCCGCCGCTGCGCCGCGGACATGAAGATTCCCGTCGTCGCCGCCGGCGGATGCGCGGACGGCCACGGCCTCGCGGCCGCCCTGTGCCTCGGCGCGGCCGGCGTCGCCATGGGCACCCGCTTCGTCAACAGCACCGAGCGCCCCATCCGCCACAACCACCAGCAGTGGATTATCGACCACACCGAGAAGGACACCGTCCTTGCTCAGCGCGTTGTGGGCAGCATGATGCGTATAACCAAGAACAACGCCGCCATGCTCGCCAACGAGATAGAGGACCGCGGCCTGAAGGCCGGCTACACCCCCGAGCAGATTCTGAAGGAGCAGTTCCCCGTTATAAGCGGCTCTCTGACCAGGGCTGCGTTCATCTCCGGCGACGTGGGCAGCGCCACCTTCTGCACCTCCATGGGCATGGGCCTCATACACGACGTCAAGCCCGTCAAGGAAATCATTGACGGCATGGTCAAGGAGGCCTACGAGACCCTCTCCGCCATGAAGGACTGCTACAAGGACTGATATATCCAAGTGCGACCGACCTGCCATGCTTCTGCGTGGCAGGTCGTGATGATACTCATTTTTCACAGGAGATGCCTCACAAATGACACAGGAAACTATCAGTAAATTAGAGCAGATACCGGGCCTGATCGTCCTCACTGGAGAGCGGATAGGCTCGGACTTCTGCCATGATGAACTGCCGGGAGCCGGGAACTATGTCCCGGAAGCCGTCTGTGAAGCGTCGAGCACGCAGCAGGTCTCCGAGGTGCTGAAGGTCTGCAGCGCGGACCGTGTGCCGGTGACCGTTCGCGGCGCGGGGACCGGGCGCGCCGGCGGCTCTGTGCCCATAAAGGGCGGAGTCGTGCTCTCCGTCAGGGGAATGGACAAAATCCGCTCCGTTGACGAGCAGGCGCGTACGATGACGGTGCAGCCCGGAGTGCTGCTCCAGGACGTGAAGGCCGAGGCCGAGAGGCACGGGCTCTTCTATCCCCCCGACCCCGGCGAAAAGACCGCAACCATCGGCGGCAATATCTCAACCAACGCCTCCGGCCCCTCTGCAGGCGGATACGGACGCACGGCGGACTACGTGATAGACGCCGAGATAGTCCTGGCCGACGGTACAATCACCTCTCTCCGCGCGGACGAAGGCTATGCCGGCGTAGTGGGCAGCGAGGGTGTGCTCGCCGTCGTAACCGAGGCGACGCTCAGGCTGATTGAAGCGCCGGGCTCGGACGTAATCCTTTTGCTGCCGTTTGCCGACGGCGAGTCCGCCCTGACCGCCGCGCTGAAGATAAGCGGCTCGGATTTTGCTCCCGCCGTTGTGGAATACATGGATGGGGAACTCATCGAGTTCTCCGGCAAGGTCACGGGAAACCCCGTGCTTTCCCAGAAGACCGACGACGGCACGGCGACGACACTCATGGTCACGCTTGAGGGCGCGGGCGAGGACGAGGTCGAAGGACGGATGGAGGAGTTCGCCGAGTATGCCGAGGAGCTTGAGTGCCTGGACATTCTGGTCGGCGACAGCATCAGCATGAAACGCGAGTTCTGGGCCGCGCACGACGCCTTCCATACGTCGATGGAGTCGGCGAAATCGGAGGTCGAGGTCAACGTCAATGTGGCGCCCGAGCGCATTTACGACCTTATCAGCTATGCGAAGGAACTCGGCGCGCAGGGCGGCTTCAGGGTCATGGCCTACTCCCATGTGAACAGCGGCGGCGTTCATATCCACGCCGTCTCCGAACTGACGAAGGCCGAATTCAAGGCCGCGGCCGCGGCGTTCTACGACGCCGTCTGCACGAAATGCGTGGAGCTGGGCGGCGACGCGGCCGGCGAATACGGCGTCGGATACGCAAACATCAAATACTTCAGGCAAAACAGCGAGCGCTATGCCGGGCTTTGCGAAGCCAAGGCGCGTCTCGACCCGGCGGGCATCCTCAACCCCGGAAAGGTGGTAGAGAAATGCTGAAGCTGCTCTGCTGCGTAAAGCAGGTGCCCGACGTGGACCATATGCGCATGGACCCCGAGACCGGCAGCCTTATCCGCGCCGGAGTGCCGTCCATAATGAACCCGCAGGATGCGAACGCCCTTGCGGCGGCGCTGAAGGTCAAGGAGACCTATGGCGGAGAGATTACGGTGATAACAATGGGACCGCCGGCCGCCGAGGCCGTGCTGCGCGAATGCCTCGCCGCAGGCGCGGATCACGCAGTGCTCGTCACGGACAGGGCCTTCGGCAGCGCCGACACCCTGGCCACAAGCTATACCATCACCGCCGCCGCGGCCACCCTCGGAAAGTTTGACATGATTTTCTGCGGCAAGGAGTCCCTTGACGGCGCTACGGGCCAGATGGGGGCGCAGCTCGCGCAGCGCGCCGGCGCCACGCTGGTCAGCTCCGCGCTGCTGATTAGAAGCGTGGACGAGACCGCGGGCACCGCGGTTGCCGACAGGCTGCTGGAGTCCGGCGTCGAGACGCTGGAGGTCGAGCTTCCGGCCCTCTTCACCGTGGAAAAGACCAACTATCCCGCGCGCATACCCAGCCTGAAAGGCAAGCTTGCCGCGAAAAAAGCCGCTGTCACGACTATTACCTCCGGCGATATCCCGGGACTGGATATGTCCAGAATAGGCGACCCGGGCTCGCCAACGAAGGTCCCGCGCATGTTCCCGCCGGTGCTGCCCGAGCCCGGGGTGATTATAGACGAAGGCAGCGCGGAGGCCTCGGCTGCCAGGCTGCTCGAAATCATTGCCGGGCAAAGGAGTTGATTCGATGGACAAAGCTGCTTATAAAGACATGTGGGTGCACGTGGAGCACGACGGGAAGAGCATAATGCCCGTGTCGCTCGAGCTGTGCTGCGCCGCGCGCGGGCTGTGCGACCGGTCCGGCGACGCCCTGGCCGCCGTGGTCGCCGGCGAGCTGGAGGCTTCGGAGATGGAGAAGCTGCTGGACTGCGGCGTCGATAAGCTGATACGGGTCACCGGACTCGGCTACGAGCGCTACAGCACGCAGGCGTACTCCAACCTCTACGTGGAGCTCTGCAAAAAGTACAGGCCCTCCGCCGTGCTGGTGGGCGCCACCGTGAACGGACGGGACTTTGCCCCCCATTTTGCCGCGCGTCTGGAGACCGGCTGCACCAGCGACGCCACGGAGCTCGTATACAACGCTGAGACCGGAGACATCGAGTTCATAGAGCCCGCCGCCGGCGGCAAGATTATGGCGGTGATAACCATACCGTCGCTCAGGCCCCAGGTGGGCACGATACGTCCCGGAACCTTTAAATACGCCCCCGGAGGCAGGAGAGAGTTCGTCGATATCATAAACGAAGAGATATCCACCCCGCCGGAGGACATCCGCACGAAGCTCCTGAGCTATGTGGCGGACGAAAACGACCCGGACATGGATATCAGCTCCGCAGAGAAGATTGTCTGCGTGGGCGACGGCGTGAAGGACGAGAGCATGCCCAAGTACAGGGAACTGGCCGGCCTTCTCGGCGCCAAGATGGGCGGGACGCGCCCGGTAATAGACCGGGAACTTCTGCCTTACAAGCTGCAGATAGGCCAGTCCGGCGTCATGGTAAAGCCAAGGCTCTACATCTGCTTCGGAGTCTCCGGCGCCGTGAACCATGTCACGGGCGTCGACGCGGAGCTCTTCATCGCGGTGAACAGGGACGCCTCCGCGCCCATTTTCAATTACTGCGACTACGGCATAGTCGGAGACATGGACGAGGTCTGCGACGCAATGCTGGCCGCCCTCAGGAACAAAACGGCGTAACAGCCGAAAAATATAGCGCCGCAAGGTGAAAACATTACAGAAAGGACTGAAAACATGCTGGATTTTGAAATCTGCAATGAAAAGGACTTTTCGCTTATCGGAGGAATGGACCCCTTCAAGTCCATCGCCGTTCCTCGCCCTATCGCCTGGATATCCACCGTGAGCAAAGACGGAGTAGACAATCTCGCCCCCTACAGTCAGTTTACCAACGTCGGTTTTAATCACCCCCACGTGCTCTTTGCGGCGCAGCTCAACGCGGAAGGCAAAAAGAAGGACTCGGTCGTCAACGCCGAGGAGACTGGCTGCTTCGTCCACAACTTCGTGACCTACGACCTGCGCGAGCCCATGCAGGTCAGCTCCCTGAGCTGCCCACCCGAGGTGGACGAGTTTGAAAAGGCCGGCCTCACCAAGCTCGACAGCAGCATAGTCAAGGCCAAGAGGGTGAAGGAGTCCCCCATACAGCTCGAGTGCCAGTATGTCACGACAGTCGTTCTGCCCGGCGCCGACTGGAAGAGCGGCTCCCACCTCGTAATCGGCAGGGTCGTCTGCATCCATGTCGATGAGAACTACGTTCTCCCCAACGGCAAGCTGGACATACTCAAGCTTCGCCCGCTGGCCCGTCTGGGCTACGCGGACTACACCTCCGTCACCGACGTGTTCGAGATGCGTCCGCAGAGCATGATAAACAATCCCATCCCCGGCGGCTACGGCTATATGAGCCCCAACTCCCTCAAGTTTGAGGCGACGCACAAGGACCTGTAAGCAAGCGCCCGGAACACCGTTAAAGGAGTATAAGACATGCATTACGATACGATACTCAACAATCACGGTCTGAAATCCGACCCCTTCAAGGCCTGCGTGGGCCCCCGCCCCATAGCGTGGATTTCCACCGTCGGCACTGACGGCAGGGACAACCTCGCCCCGTTCAGCCAGTTCAACAACCTCAGCTTCGACCCGCCGATGGTCATGATTTCCTTCCAGCACGGCGGCACAGAGGAGAACGCCAGCCGCAAGGACACGCTCAACAACATAGAGCAAACCGGCTACTTCGTCTACAACATAGTTCCCTACGACCTCAGGGATAAGATGAACATAACGGCCATCCCGGCCAAGGACACCGACGAGTTCGAGGCCGCGGGCCTCACCAAGGCGGACTGCATCAAGGTGCCCTGCAAGCGCGTCGCCGAGTCTCCTATCCAGTTCGAGTGCGAGTATTTTGAGACGATACACATCCCGAGCCGTTCCAGGCGCGGCGTTATAGACATGGTGCTCGGCAGGGTTCTCGAGGTGCACATCGCCGACGAGGTGCTGACCCCCGACGGGAAGATTGACTTCCTCAAGATAAAGCCCCTGGGCAGAATGGGCTATTTCGACTACACCTATGTGAACGAAGTGTTCACCATGCCCATACCGGGCCTGAGCACAAAGCAGATGGAATCCTTCAGCGGCGAGCACAAGGGCAAGTGAGTGCGTCCGGCGCTGAAATACAAAGAAACGGAGGAATATAACATGGAAAATTATAAGCCTTTGGCCGGAGTCAAGGTCGTGGAGCTCTCTTTCATGATGGCCGGCCCTTCCTGCTGCCGCTATCTCGCCGACTGGGGCGCGGACGTAATAAAAGTTGAAAAGAAGTCCGGCGACACCTTCAGGTTCTATCCCCCCACGATGGGAATGCCCGCCACGCAGGACTGCAACCCGCTCTACGACGACCTGAACGCCGGCAAGCGCTGCATTTCCCTCGACATCACCAAGCCCGAGGGCATGGAGGCCCTTCATAAGCTCCTCGCCCAGGCCGACGTGTTTGTGACCAACAACCGCCAGAAGGCGCTCGACAAGAACGGCCTCGACTATAACAGCCTGAAGGAGAAGTATCCCGGCCTCATCATGGCCCAGGTTACCTCCTACGGCCGCAAGGGCCCCAGGTGCAACGACCCCGGCCAGGACACCATCTCCTTCTGGGTCAGCTCCGGCTTCAACGCCGACATGATGGTAGAGACCGACAACAGCTACCCGGTATTCGGCTCGAACGGCACCGGCGACTTCATAACCGGTCTGGGCCTGGCCTACGCCGTCGTCTGCGCGCTGTACAAGAAAAAGGAGACCGGCCTCGGCGACTATGTGGAGAACTCTCTCTACGGCATGGGCCTGTGGTGCACCAGCAACTACAACATCGGCTGCCTGCCCCAGTACAATTGGAAGATGCCCCGCCGCCGCGAGACCTGCACCCCCGGCAGCGCCCCCTTCAAGTGCAAGGACGGCAACTGGATTATGTGCGCGGTCGTCAACATCGAGTCCCAGTGGGCCGGCTTCGCCAACGCCATCGGCAAGCCTGAGTGGGCTCACCACGAGATTTACGGCACGACCAAGGGCCAGAGCGACTTCAAGGTACGCGAATATCTGATGAATGAGTGCGAGAGCATCTTCGCGTCCAAGACCTCGGTTGAGTGGGACAAGATTTTTACCGACCTCGACCTGACCCACGACATCATGGCCCATTACGGCGACTTCGTGAACAACGAGCAGGCCATCGCCAACGAGTATGCCTTTGACGTCACCTATCCGAACGGACACAAGACCACGCTCATCCGCCCGTCCATGACCAGCGAGAAGATGGGAGTTCCCGAGTTCGTACGCGGCCCCATGACCGGAGAGCAGACCGAGAGCATCCTTGCCGAGCTGGGCTATTCCCCCGAGCAGATTAAGGCTATGGAGGAATCCGGAGCCGCATATCAGATAAGCCTCTGAGTCACTGCGCCAGCGCGGCGCGTGAGAAGGGAGCCTGCACCTCGCGGTGCAGGCTCTTTTTATTTTCCGGCGCCGGCCGCCCGCGCGGGATATGATTAAAGCCCTCGGCCGTCCCGCCGGCAAGTTTGTTGGCTGCTTACAATTTCGCGGCATATGTTGTGCCTTTTAACGAAGACCGCGCATGGAGATTGTATTATAATTAACACATCGAGTGGGAAACCAAACTCACAGGAAAGGATGTTGTAACATGAAAGATTACACCAACAAGGTAGCCGGCATCACCGGCGCTGCCTGCGGCATAGGCAAGGCTTTTGCCCAGTATGCGGCCCAGCAGGGTATGCGTCTCGCCCTCATCGACATCGATGACCGCGTCGAGGACGTCAGGAAAGAGTGCGAGGCCCTCGGTTCTCCCAAGGCCATCGCCATCAAGGTGGATGTCTCCGTGTACGAGCAGGTCCGCCTGAGCGTCAAGCGCATCATGGACGAGTTCGGCCAGATTGACGTCTTCTTCAGCAACGCCGGCGTCGGCGGTGCCGGCACCCTCGGTAACATCCCGCCTCAGGATTGGGACTGGATCACCTCCGTCAACTTCCTCGCCATGGCCTACTACGCCACTGAGATCGTGCCCATCATGAAGAAGCAGGGCACCGAGGCCCACTTCCTGCTGACCGGCTCCATCGGCAGCCTGCAGCCCGGCATGCGCATCCAGTCCGCCTACACCGCTTCCAAGCACGCCGCCCTCAGCCTCGCCGAGAGCATCAGGGACTACGCGGACAACTTCGCGCCCTACATAGGCGTCACCGCTTTCTGCCCCATGTACGTCAACACCGAGATCTATGACAGCGAGCGTTGCCGTCCCGAGCGCTTCAAGAAGCCCTACGACCCCTTCTACGCCACCGCCGACTACAACGACTACAAGGCCAACTTTGAGAAGCGCATCAAGGAAACGGGCTTCAA
>CALXGL010000229.1 GCA_944387825.1 uncultured Oscillospiraceae bacterium
CTTTGCCGGCTTTTTGCCTTTGCCCGGCCCCCTCGCCGGGCGCG
The DNA here is from genome assembly GCA_944387825.1 of uncultured Oscillospiraceae bacterium. Lineage (GTDB taxonomy): Bacteria > Bacillota > Clostridia > Oscillospirales > Oscillospiraceae > Scatomorpha. The sequence continues at coordinate 45 of CALXGL010000229.1, forward strand.
GGAAGATCTGTATGTCAGCGCACATCACGCGCGCCGACAGCCTGAATTCTCCGGCGGCGTAGTCCGCGCTGACGCCGAAGGGCGTGAACAGCACGAGCGCGAGCAGCGCCAGAAAGACGCCCAGTATTATCCATCCTGCCAGCTTCTCTCACCTCCTGCGCGGCCATGCCGCGAAATTATGCCTCCGCGCCCTCGGGCGCGCCGCCCTGCGCGTCCATGTCCAGCTCAAGCTGCGCGCCGCGGCCCTTCAGTTCCTCGACGGCGTTTTGCAGCTTTTCCAGGCCGTCCGACTCGCTCAGGTCCGGCAGCGTCGGCAGCTCCTCCAGGGAGGATATGCCCATCACGCGCAAGAAGGCCTCCGTGGTCCTGTACAGCGTGGGCCGTCCCGGCGCGTCAAGGCGCCCCGCCGGCTCTATAAGCCCCTTCTCAGCCAGGCTGGACACGGTGTAGGAGCTGTCCACGCCCCTCACCTGCTCGACATACGCCCTGGTCACGGGCTGGAAATACGCTATTATGGCCAGAGCCTCCAGCGCGCTGGGGCTTAGCCTGGGCGCGGCGCGGTGCTCGATGACGCGCGCGATTATCTTGGCGTACTCCGGCGCGGAGCACAGCTGCAGGCTCTTGCCCAGGCGCAGGAGGCGTATGCCCCTGCCGCCGCGCTCATAGCTCTCCGCCAGCTTGTCCGCCGTGACGAGTATGTCCTCCTCCGGCACGCCGAACACAAGCGACAGCCGCGCCACGGGGACAGGGTCGCCCGAGGCGAAGAGGACGGCCTCCAGCGCGGGCGTTAGTTCGATGATGTCCATTTATATTTCCTCTATTGCTTCCAGTATCTTTTCCGCATCCCCGCCCGCGAATTCCAGACGAAGGCCCGCGTCGCTCTCGGATATGAGCAGGCTGCCCATGGCGCAAAGCTCCAGCACGGACAGGAACACTGCGACGACCTCGCTGCGGCTGCGGCTCTCGCGGCAAAGCTCCTCCAGCGTCGCCGCGCCCCGCTCGCCAAGGCGGGTGATTATCTCGCGCGACTTGTCGCGGACGCCGTAAATTATGCGCTTCGGCGCCAGGCGCGCCGTAAGCTCCCTCGCGGCGGGCGGCTTGACCTCCGGGCGCATATACGCCTCGCACAGCGCGCCGAGCAGCTCGGCAGGGTCATGACGGTAGTCGTAGGCCTTTGCCTCGCGGCTGAGCGGCTCCTGCCGGCGCGTGAAGAGGTCCTTGCCGCTCTCGCTCATCTCGCCGAAGCCGGGCAGGATGGCCCTGACCTGCTCGCGCGCGCCTTTGGCCTTGAGCTGCTCCAGGCTGCTCATGAGCTGCTCCAGCTCGGTGACTTCCTTCTCCGCGGCCAGGAGGGTGCGGGTTTTGATATACAGCAGATACGCCGCCATCTGGACGAACTCGCTGGCGACCGCCAGGTCCATGCGCGGCATCTCGTCAAGATAGGCGAGGTACTGCTCGAGAATCTCGGCGACGGAAATGTCGCGTATCTCTATCTTGTTTTTGCTCAGCAGCTGAAGGATAAGGCTCAGCGGCCCCTCGAAATCCGCAAGCGAGTCGCGCTCGTGGACGACGCCCTCCAGCCGGAAGGTTGGATCCTCGCTCATAGCAATGCCCCCGCAATATCCAGCCCAAGCTGCGCGACGTTGAGCAGCAGCTCGTAAACTCTCCCCGCGGCGTAGCTGAGCGGGTCGACGGGCATACGGTTGGTTATAACTATCAAAGCCATCAGCGCTATCATCCCGTAGCGCTCATAGCGCAGGAGCTTCCGATACGACCTCTCCGGCAGGAAGGAATACAGCACCTTGCTGCCGTCCAGAGGCGGGATGGGGATAATGTTGAATATCGCAAGCGTGAGGCTCATGTACGCGGTGGTGATGAAGAGCTGCGCGGCCAGTTCGCCAACCTCGCCGGCGCGGCTTAGCGGTATGAGCAGCAGGCCGTACAGGAACAGCGTGACCACGCTGATAAGCAGGTTGGCAAGCGGCCCGGCCGCGGCGCACAGCGCCATGTCCCGGCGCGGGTTTTTGAAGTTGCGCATATCCACCGGCACCGGCTTGGCCCAGCCGAATTTGAACACTACCAGCATCAAAAGGCCCAGCACGTCTATGTGCTTTATGGGGTTGAGCGTAAGCCTCCCGGCGCGCCTGGCCGTGTCGTCGCCAAGCATACTCGCGGCGAAGCCGTGCGCCAGCTCGTGCAGCGTGATGCAGAGCAGGGCGGGTATTACGGATATGAGCAGCCTGAGCGGCACCATCCAGTCCAGGCCGCGCAGGAAAGATTCCAAACCGTGCATTTTACACCTCTAGGCGGTATTATATCAATTCGCGCCGTCAAATACAAGAGCGGGCTGCGCAATTTACGCGGCCCGCGTGTAGAAGTATGCGCCGGATTTCCCGGGGAATAGGCCGGGCGCTGGGCGCGCCGGCCTATATATTTGCGGCTATCTCTGCGAAAAGCTCGCCCCTGCCGTCGCCCTTTTCTGCGGAGAAGGCGATGACCTTCGCGTCCTCCGGCAGGGCCAGAGCCTCGCGTATAAGCTCCAGATTGGCCGCCGCAGCGGATTTTGAGAGCTTGTCGCACTTGTTTGCAACCACCACGAAGGGCCGCCCGGAGGACTTGAACCACTCCGCCATGGTGACGTCGTCGCCAGTGGGCCTGTGCCGCGCGTCCACGATGTGGACGCCGAGGGAGATGCGCTGAGATTCCGCAAAGAAGCTCTCCATAAGCCGGCCCCAGCGGTCGCGCTCTCCCTTGCTGACGGCGGCGTAGCCGTATCCGGGCAGGTCCACAAACCAGCACCGGCCGTCTATGTCAAAGTAGTTTACGTGTACCGTCTTGCCCGGCTGCGAGCCTACGCGGGCGAAGTTCCTGCGGTTGAGCAGCCGGTTTATGACGCTGCTCTTGCCCACGTTGCTCTTGCCGGCGAACACGACGCAGGGCTTCCCGTCGCGTATGAAGTCCTCTTTTTTCGCCGCGCTCTTCACAAACTGGGCGCGGTTGACGTTTATAGCCATATCACTGCCCTATCCTTGCTCCCTCGCCGCGAGGCTTGGGCGGGACAGGCGCGCCGGCGCCGCAACGCTTCGTTTTTGGCTCCTGCTCCGCGGCGGCCTGGGCGGCGCCGGCCTCCAGCCTGTTGAGGGCCGTGTCCAGTATGGCGTCCACGTGGTCGGCGGTGATAAACCTGAGGCTGCGGCGCACGGTCTGGTCGATCTCCTCCAGATCCGGCTCGTTGGCGGCGGGGATGATGACCGTGCTCACCCCGGCGCGCAGCGCGGCCATCGTCTTTTCCTTCAGCCCGCCTATGGGCAGTATGCGCCCGCGCAGGGTTATCTCCCCCGTCATGGCGAGGTCGCGGCGCACGGGTATGCCGGTCAGGGCGCTGATGACGCCTATGCAGATGGTTATGCCGGCGCTCGGCCCGTCCTTCGGCACGGCGCCCTCCGGGAAGTGGATGTGGATGTCGCGGTTCTTGTAGAACTCCGGGTCTATGCCCAGCATGGCCGCGCGCGAGCGGATATAGGTTATCGCGGCCTTGCAGCTCTCCTTCATGACGTCGCC
>CALXGL010000230.1 GCA_944387825.1 uncultured Oscillospiraceae bacterium
TGGGATTAAAACAGCTGACCGTGTCAGCCTGAAATATAGTTAAGCGAGGTTATCATTATGAGCAAGATTGCAGTTGTATACTGGAGCGGAACCGGCAATACCGAACAGATGGCAAACGCCGTGGCAAGTGGCGCAGCAAGCGCTGGAGCCGCAGTCGATACGCTGACGGCGGCGGAGTTCAACGCGGCTAAGATTCCTGAATACGACGCTGTTGCGTTTGGCTGCCCGGCGATGGGCAGCGAGCAGCTTGAAGAGGATGAGTTCGAGCCCATGTTTTCGTCATGCAAAAGTGCGTTGAGAGGCAAACGCATAGCTCTCTTCGGCTCCTACGGCTGGGGAGACGGAGAATGGATGCGTTCCTGGGAGCATACCGCAAAGGCCTGCGGAGCGGAGCTGGTTTGCGAAAGCGTAATATGCGCCGACGCGCCGGACGCAGAGGCGGCTGCGGCCTGCGAGGCCCTGGGCCGCTCTCTGGTATAAAAGCAGCAAAGAGGCGGACGCAAAAGCGTCCGCCTCTTTGGCGTCTTACTTTCCGGAAATCAAAGCGCCGTGTTCTTTTACATGCCGCTTCAACGCGTCGAAAGTTTCATTGGATATCACATGCTCAATACGGCAGGCGTCCTCCGCCGCAATATCGGGCTCAACCCCCATGGCGGTCAGCCATTCGGACAAAAGGGTGTGCCGTTCATAGATTTTTTCCGCTATTTCCAGACCCTTTTCGAGCAGTACAATATTGCCGTCATCATCGACGCGGATGTATCCGTTCAATCTCAGATTCTTCATGGCCACGCTCACGCTCGGCTTGGAAAAACTCATTTCATTCGCAATATCTATTGAACGTACGGCGCCTTTCCGTTTGCTGAGGACAAGTATAGTTTCAAGATAATTCTCGGCCGATTCCTGTATTTTCATTGTGTTTTCCTCGCTTTATAGCTGAAAAATTACATGCCTTTTTATAATTTTACCACATCAGGCCGTACTGCGCAAGCAAAACGTCCGCGCAGGCGGGATTGACAAGGCGCCAAATGCATATTAAACTACCATTGCTTGAAGGAGGTATGCATTTGTTCAGACTGATAAAACAGGAGCGACGCGCCCGCCGCGGTGAATTCACATGTCCGCACGGTGTCGTGCAGACTCCGGTGTTCATGAATGTGGGCACACAGGCCGCAATAAAAGGAGCGCTGTCAGCCCGCGATTTGAAGGATATAGGGTGCCAGATAGAGCTTTCAAATACATACCATCTGCATGTGCGTCCTGGCGACGAGCTCATACGCAGCCTGGGCGGGCTGCATAGATTTATGACCTGGGACGGCCCCATACTTACAGACAGCGGAGGATTTCAGATTTTCTCACTGGCGGAACTCCGCAAGATAGGGGAGGACGGCGTCCGGTTCAATTCTCACGTGGACGGCAGGCACATATTCATGGGCCCGGAGGAGAGTATGCGCATACAGTCCAACCTGGGCAGCGATATTGCCATGGCCTTCGATGAGTGTATCAAAATACCGTCGCCCTATGACTACGTCAGAGCCAGCTGCGAACGTACGGCCAGATGGCTGATTCGCTGCAAAGCTGCGCTGGAACGCTACAATGCCGAAAGTGATGCGGTCAATCCGGGACAGGTGCTGTTCGGCATAAACCAGGGCGCCGTTTTTCAAGATATACGCATAGAGCACATGAAGCGTATTTCGGAACTTGACCTGGCCGGATATGCAATAGGCGGGCTCGCCGTTGGGGAAACCGCCCAGGAGATGTATGATACCATCTCCGCCGTGGAAGAATTTATGCCGAAGGATAAGCCGAGGTATCTTATGGGTGTCGGTACGCCTGGGAACATACTCGAGGGAGTGGCGCGCGGCGTGGACTTCTTCGACTGCGTCATGCCTGCCCGGAACGGACGTCACGGCCACCTGTTTACCTGGAAAGGCATAATCAATATTAAAAACGCAAAATATGAGCGTGATGAAAGCCCGATAGATTCGGAATGCTCCTGCCCTGTGTGCAGCAGATATTCAAAGGCATATCTGAGACATTTGTTCAAAGCGGAGGAAATGCTCGCCATGCGTTTCGCCGTTATGCACAATTTGTGGTTTTATAATGAGCTGATGCGCAGAATTCGTGAAGCTCTGGACAACGGATGCTTCGAAGATTTCCGCCGTCAATACTCGACGGCGCTCGACACAAGAATATAAAGCTCTTGCATTTTTGTGAATAAGAGGGTATAATCATCTCACCGTATTTTAGGCTGGAGGTTAGCAAACATATGTTCAATTTACTAGACGGTGCTACTACTGGCGGAATGGGCGGCAGCATGGGCTCAATCCTGTTCCTTGTCATAATCTTCGTCGTCTTCTACTTTTTCCTGATTCGTCCGGAAAACAAGAGGAAGAAGAAGCTCAACGACATGCGCAGCAACATCACCCTCGGTGATGAAATCGTGACTATCGGAGGCATAATAGGTAAAGTCGTTCAGGTGACTGACGACACCATCACCTTCGAGACCGGCGAGGATCGCGTGCGTATGCAGGTTACCAAGTGGGCCATTTCCTCCAACGTACGCGAAGAGAAGGAACGCGCTCAGCAGGAGGCCGCCGCGAAGGCTGCAAAGGCCAAGAAAAAGGCCAAGACCTCCGGCGAGGAGAACAGCGTCGACAATAATAAAGACTAACGCACGAGCGGTTAGCATTAAAACCCCTCCGACGTAATAGGATGTACAAACATCTGCGTCGGAGGGATTTTTATGACCGCACTTGATGAGCGCCGCACCAAACGCAAACCCAGGCTGAAATGGTATATAGCCGGCTCGGCAGCCGGCATAATAAGCCTGCCGCTGCTTATGTATATTTGCGCGGTCCTGCTTGCTAAAGACATACTGCCATTTGAACTGATGGAAGAACTTGTTATCACCTGTGTGTTCCTTGCTGGAACGGCGGGCGGCATAGCGGCCTGTGCCGGCAGGGGAGAGAAGGTGATGCAGACAGGGGCGGCGGCGGGATGTATCCTGGCGGCTGTGATAATAGTTGCGGCCCTGGCGGTTCCGGGAATGGGACCGCTCAATGCAAGCAGCCTCAAACACATTATAGCAGCTGTCTGCGGCGGAGCCTTTGGCGGAGCTTTGTGCATAAAGCGAAAAAAGCCCGGGAAGGGCCGTAAAAAGCGCAGGTAATATTACAATCTGTTATATTGCTGCATAGTAGACATAACTACAAATGATTACCCAGATAAATATGTGAACCTGACGCCGGTACGCAAAATGTGGTGATTGCAGCCAGATTTGCGGGCGTGAAAACTATCTGTGGTCAACGTAGTTTACATAATACAGTTTACATAAAACATGGTCATAATTCACAAACTTTCGCTTATTTTGACAAAGGACTTGATTACTGATGGATTTTGTATTATATTGTGCCTACCTGAGTTATGTAAATTGCTTGTGTACGCCTCGGGATATTACGGGCTGTGCCGCCCGTGAAAAATGAATCCCGGGCATGGCTTCTTACGTATAGATACGTTCCGCTTTATGAGGCGGGGCGGCGAGGTGGCTGCGCTTGTGTTCGCGGCTGCGTTTTTTCTGGTCGGCGCTTTTGCCGGCGCTTTCGCCGGAAGCTCGGCGCTCCCGGCTGGGGAAGAGATATTACCAGGTGATGGCAGTATTTACGGCTATGAGACCTTTGCCGGCCTGTTGCTTTCCTGCTCCAAGTATCATCTTGCCGTTCTGATTTTCTCCACCTCGCTTCTGGGGGTGTTATTCATACCGGCCGTGCTCGCCTTTCGCGGCTTTGCACTGGCCTGCTCCACAGCCTGGCTGGCTTCGGTGTATCCGGAGCGCGGCGCTGCCCTCGCTCTGATAATACTCGGCCTGCCCAGCCTGCTGACCGTGCCTGCTCTTTTTGTAACGGCGCAATGGGGTGAGCTTTTTGCGCTGCGCCTGCTGTCGGTTTTTACGCACAGGCCGCTTTCAGCGCCGCCTCCAAGACGTGACAACAGAGTTCTGGCTGTTGTATTGCTGCTGTTTGGCGCGGCCGCTATGGAGCTCTTTGTGGTGCCTCCGGTTGTAGAGATGTTGATTTGAATGTGGGATGGAAGGGGATGAGCTGGTGCTGGATTCGGCAGCTCTTGCAGAGTTCGACGAATATCTCAGATATGAGAGAAAGTCATCCGACAATACAATAGCGAGCTATATGCGGGATATGCGCCAGCTGAGCGAGTACCTTGAAAACCATGACATGCCCAACCTGCTGGACTCCGGGGAAAAAGAGCTTGGCATATATATTGACTGGCTGCACAGAAGCGGCAAAAGCCCGGCCACAGTTTCCCGCTGCATAGCAACATTCAAGTGCTTCTACAAACATTTCTTTACCTCGGGTAAAATCGTTCAGGACCCGTCTGCGTCGCTTATATCCGAAAAGCTTGAGAAGAAGCTGCCTCAGATTCTGACCAGCAAGGAAGTGGAGCTCCTGCTTGAACAGCCTGAATGCACTGACGCAAAGGGCTACCGTGACAGGGCCATGCTGGAGCTGCTCTACGCAACGGGCATCAGGGTTACTGAACTCATATCGCTGAATGTGACGGATGTGAACATACCCGTCGGCGTAATCCGCTGCCATGGCCGCAACAAGGACCGTGTAATACCTCTGTATACGAAAGCGGTTAAAGCGCTTTCCGAGTATGTGGAGTTCATAAGGCCGAATATGATAGCCTCCGAGCAGGAGCAGGCGCTGTTTGTCAATGTGAACGGGGCGCGCATGACGCGTCAGGGCTTCTGGAAGATAGTCAAGCACTATCAGGCCAAAGCACATATTGATAAGGACATTACCCCGCACACCCTTCGCCATTCCTTTGCGGCCCACCTGCTTGAGAATGGAGCGGATTTGCACTCCATTCAGGAGATGCTCGGGCATTCGGATTTGTCCAGCACTCAGATTTACGCGCACATCGTAAAAAAGCAGATTAAAGACGTTTATAACAAAGCCCATCCACGGGCATGAGAAGGGGAAGCCCCCGGCGCAAGCCGGGGGTGTTTTTTACCTGGGGCGGAAAACGGAGCCTTACATACTTGCGCTCGCATTGGCCGCATGTTACAATAGCTGTAGCTGGGAGGGCCTGAATATGTATAAGCCGGAAATGATATTTTTTGACTACGGACACACGCTCTGCTATGAACCGGTGCAGGATTATAGGGCGGGGTGGACCGCGGTCCTGTCGCATGCCGTGGAGAATCGTTCCGGCATATCCGCGGAGGAGCTTTACGGCCTCTGCACCGGTACATACAGGAAGCTGTATGACGAGATGCGCCCGCTCGAGCTCGAAACCGACGGCTTTCAGCTGGACGCGACTATATATGACAGCCTGGGGCTCAAATTTGACGTTTCGCTGGAGGAGCTGGAGTATATACGCTGGAGCGTCACGGAGCCTATTTTTCCCATGGAGGGCATAGAGCCTTTCCTCAGGCTGTGCTCGGACATGCATATACGAACCGCCGTCATAAGCAATCTGTCCTTTTCAGGAGACGTGCTGAGACGGCGTATAAACGAAGCTCTGCCGTATCATAGCTTCGAATTCATTCTGGCCTCGAGTGAATGTGTGTTCCGCAAGCCCTCGGAGTGGATATTCCGGCGCGCGATGGGAATGGCGGGCGTCAGGCCGGAGAACTGCTGGTTTATTGGCGACGATGTGCGCTGCGATATCGAAGGCGCGGCGCGTTCAGGCATCTGGCCCGTATGGTATAAAAGCCCGCTCAAGTGTACCTATAAGCCGGAAGCAAAGACGCCGCCCCGGTGCCAGTTTACCAGAGTGAGCAGCTGGGATGAGCTGGGTGAAATCCTGCGCGGCTTGATTTGAACTGTACTATGTGATAAGATTTGTGGGAGGCTGAGCGCTGATTGCGAATACTTGGTATAGACCCCGGGATTGCCACCGTAGGCTTTGGCGTCATTGAATCCGAAGGCAGCAGGCAGAGATTTGTGCGCTGCGGCGTGATAACGACGCCGGCAGGCACGCCGCTTTCAAGCCGGCTGGACAGGATATATTCCGATTTGACCGAGCTGATATCCATGTTCAATCCCGACGCCGCCGCGGTGGAGGAGCTCTTTTTCAATACAAATATCACCACCGGCATCTCCGTAGCCGAGGGGCGGGGCGTAATTCTGCTAGCCTGTTTCCACGCGGGGGTGCCGGTTTATGAGTACACACCGCTGCAGGTAAAGCAGGCTGTCGTGGGTTACGGCCGCGCGGAAAAGCGGCAGGTAATAGATATGGTCAGACGTATATTGAACCTTCAAAGCGCGCCGAAGCCCGATGATGCGGCGGACGCGGTGGCGATTGCACTGTGTCACGCGCGAAGCGCCACGTCTCGGCTTATGAATCAGGGAGGAAACGGATGTTTTACTATATAGACGGTACTGTGGCCGAGCTCGGCAGCAGCCTGGCGGTCGTTGACTGCGGAGGAGTTGGCTTCGCTCTGAATATAAGCCTGAATACGCTCCAGTATCTCCAGGTCGGCGAACATGTAAGGCTGTATACCAGCGAGATAGTCAAGGAGGATGCCTTCGAACTCTACGGATTTTATGCCAAAAGCGAGAGAAGCGCATTTGAGCTGCTTATAAGCGTGTCAGGAGTCGGCCCTAAGGCGGCCCTGAGCATTCTGTCCTCATCTACGCCGGAGAATCTGGCAATGGCGATACTGGCCGGCGATGAAAAGACTCTGACGGTCGCGCCGGGAATAGGCAAAAAGATTGCCCAGCGCGTAATTTACGAGCTTAAGGACAAGGTTGCCAAGGAAAACTCCGCTGTGGCCGTGCCGGTGCAGACGGGCATCGGCGCCGCTTCGGGCGCCAAGGACAAGGCGGCGGACGCAGTCGCCGCGCTTTCCGTTCTGGGTTATGGCATAATTGAGATAAATGCAGCGCTGAAGGACGTGGATACTGACGCGCTTAATACGGAGGGAATAGTAAAGGCCGCCCTCAAAAACATGATGAAGTGAGGTGTTGGGCATGGGCATAAGCTTTTCCGGAGACAGTGAAGAAAGGCTGATTACCTCTACAAGCATACTGCCGGAGGACGCGGGGGAAGGCTCACTTCGGCCCAGGACGCTTGACGAGTATATAGGCCAGGAAAAGGCCAAGGAAAACCTTCGGGTTTTTATCCAGGCTGCGAAAATGCGCGGAGAGGCGCTGGACCATGTGCTTCTGCACGGCCCTCCGGGACTGGGCAAGACTACGCTGGCCGGGATAATTGCAAACGAAATGGGCGTCAATCTCCGCATCACCTCGGGTCCGTCGATTGAGAAAGCCGGCGATCTTGCCGCGCTGCTTACGAACCTGCAGGAAAACGACATATTGTTTGTAGATGAAATCCACAGGCTGGACAGGGCCGTTGAGGAAATACTGTATCCTGCAATGGAGGACTACGCCATAGATATAATAATAGGCAAGGGTCCGTCTGCAAACTCAATACGTCTTGATTTGCCCCATTTTACGCTTATCGGCGCCACCACGCGCTCCGGCCAGCTTACCGCGCCGCTGCGCGACCGCTTCGGCGTGACGCTGAGGCTGGAACTGTACACTGCGGAAGAACTTGCCCGCATAGTTACGCGCAGCGCCGGAATACTTGGCATTGAGATTGAGCCGGATGGGGCGTATGAGATAGCCTCGCGCTCGCGCGGCACACCGCGCATTGCGAACAGGATGCTGCGCAGGGTCAGGGACTTTGCGCAGGTGCGTGCGAGCGGGGTCATAACAAGAGGTGTGGCGAACGACGCGCTGCTGCGTCTGGACGTCGATAAGGACGGGCTGGACGCTTTAGACAGGCGTATGCTCAGGAGCATAATTGAGTCCTACGGCGGCGGGCCTGTCGGTCTGGACACGCTGGCGGCTACGATTAATGAGGAATCCGTAACTCTGGAGGACGTCTATGAGCCGTATCTGCTGCAGCAGGGATATCTTACGCGCACACCTCGCGGCCGCTGCGCCACCCGGAAAGCTTACGAGCATCTGGGCATGGAATTTATAGGCCAGGAACGGCTGGAAATGTAAGCGGCTGGCGTTTAAGTCCCCTGTTTCTTTAAGAATATAAATAATTTATCTTGACTTTCCAGAAGCTTGTAATATAATTTATACAGCGTATTATTTGGTTGCATTATGACAGACTATTATTTCAGAGAAACTGACGACGAACAGCTTTGGCGAATTGCCGTATCGGGAAACGCGAGGGCGGAAGAGGCGCTTATAGAGCGTTATACCCGCTTGGTGAGGATTTGCGCCCGACCGTACTTTCTCGCGGGAGGGGACAGCGAAGACCTGATGCAGGAAGGGCTTTTGGGCCTGCTGAACGCCATCAGGAGCTTCGAGCCGGAGTCGGGAGCTCAGTTTCGCGCTTACGCCGAGGTCTGCATACGCAACCGCATATTGGAAGCCGTTAGATCCGCATCGAGAAAAAAGCACTACCCGTTAAATGACGGAGTGTCCCTGGAATATGTAATCCTCTCAGAAGATGACCGGCAAAGCTCAGATGTAAAGCCGGAAGTGTTCAGCCGTTCACCAGAGGAACAGGTCCTTGCCAGAGAGAGCGAAAAAGAGCTTTATTCCACGTTTTCACGGTGTCTGTCGTCTTTAGAAACTGAAGTTCTGTTTTACTTCCTCGATGGGCTCTCCTACAGGCAGATAGCCCGGAACGTCGGCAGGACGGAGAAGGCCGTGGACAACGCAGTACAGCGGATTCGCCGCAAACTGGCGAGACAGCATTTCCTTGGCGATACCAGCAGACGCTGAACGCATAGAAAATATCAAAAGAGAGGGTACATCATGTTTGAAGACAAAGTCCTAGTGTGCAAAGAATGCGGCAAGGAGTTCGTATTTACTGCCGGCGAGCAGGAGTTTTATGCCGAGCGCGGCTTCCAGAACGAGCCCCAGCGCTGCAAGTCCTGCCGCGACGCCCGCAAGAACGCCGCCCGCGGTCCCCGCGAGTACTTCACCGCTGTTTGCGCCATGTGCGGCGGCGAGGCCCGCGTCCCCTTCGAGCCCAAGAGCGACCGCCCCGTTTACTGCAGCGAGTGCTTTGCTAAGATTCGCGAGCAGCAGAATAACGCCTGAGGGGAATACTGACTGTCGAAAACGGCCGGGCTGATTTCTGGCCCGGCTGCTTTTAAAACTACCACGGAGGTAAAACAATGGAAATCAAGCGCGATACTATGATTGCTGATATAATTGAGCAGTGCCCCCAGGCCATGCCGGCCTTCCAGGCCATCGGCATGCACTGCATGGGCTGCGCCCTTGCAAGCGGCGAGACGCTCGAGGAAGCCTGCTACGCGCACGAAGTTGACCCTGATCTCTTCCTTGAGAAGCTCAAAGAATATCTGGCCACCCTGTAATTTGAAGAGCCGGTCAACGACCGGCTCTCACTTTTTATGCTATGCGATATGATAACATACTTACTCCGAGGCTTGAGCTCTGCGCTGGCTTTTGTTCCGGAGCGGATATCTTATGCGATGTGGGTACCGATCACGGCTACCTTCCCATAAGCCTGCTGATGCGTGACAGAATAAGGCGCGCCGTCGCCGCCGACATCCGGCCGGGCCCTCTCGCGAGCGCCCGCCGCCACGCCGCGGAGGCCGGGCTGGAGGACAGGATTCGCTTTGAGCTGGCCAATGGCCTCGACTTTCCCGGCGCGGAGGACTGCGATGCTGTCGTCTGCGCGGGAATGGGCGGCGAGACCATCGCCGGAATTCTATCCCGCGCCCCCTGGACGAAGGAGGGCGCGCGGCTGATACTTCAGCCGCAGAGCAAGCTGGACGAGCTGTGCTTCTGGCTTCGCGCCAACGGTTATGCCATTCTGGACGCCGCGCTTGCCGCGGAAGGGGAGAGGCTATACGCGGCGCTACTTGTCCGCGGCGGCGATAAGGGCTTTGAATGGGCCGAGGACGCCCTCGCGCGCAGCGCAGACCCGCTGCTCGGCCGCTGGCTCCAAGACCGTCTGGGCCGCCTGGAGCGCGCCATAGAGGGCATGGAGCGGGGCGCGGACGCCTCATCCGAGATCGCCGCCGCCCAAGAAACCGCCGCGAGGCTGCGGGCATATGAAGGAGGAAAAACATGACGACAGTAAAGGACATACTTGAATTTCTCGACGCCAAAGCCCCGTTGGACACCCAGCTGGATTTCGACAACGCGGGCTTCCTCTGCGGCGACGCGGCGACGGAGGTAACGCGCGTCCTCGTCGCGCTCGACATAACCGACGGCGTCGTCGCCGAGGCGGCGGATTTCGGCGCGGAGCTGATTGTCTCGCACCACCCGGTCTGCTTCACGCCCATGAAGAGCGTCACGACGGACGACCTCACGGGCCGAAAGTTCGCCGCCATGCTCAAGGGCGGCATATCCGCGATATGTATGCACACGAACCTCGACGCCGCGCCCGGCGGCGTCAACGACGCGCTCTGCGCCGCGCTGGGCGCGGAAAACC
>CALXGL010000231.1 GCA_944387825.1 uncultured Oscillospiraceae bacterium
GCCGCAGACCTCCATGAGCTTCACGTCCATGCGCGGCAGGGCGTTTATCCTCCCGATAAGCTCCTCAGAGCGCATTTTCAACCTCCGCCCAGGCCTCTATGTCGGCCAGGGCCTGCGCCTCGGGCAGGCGCTCAATCGCAAAGCCCGCGTGGACAATGACATACTCGCCCACCTTCGGCTCCTTTATGAAGTCGAGGCGCATCCTCCTGCGCAGCCCTTCGACCTCGCCAATGGCGTTCAGGCCGTCTATCTCAACTATTTTCAGCGGTACTGCCAGACACATTTAAATATTGGCCTCCAAAATCATCAGCTGTCCGAGGGATATCCCCTCGTCGTTGCAGCTCACGCGGCTGTGCGCAAACACCTCAAGTCCCTCGCGCCTCAGCCGCTCCGGCAGGCGCTTCATTATATACATATTCTGAAAAACCCCGCCGGAGAGCACGACCCGCCTGAGCCCCGTCGCGTCCGCGAGCCCGGCCAGCTGCCGCGCCGCCGCGGAGACGAGCGTATTCATGAACCTCGCCGCGCGTATACCCGCCGCTGCGCTGTCAGCGCAGAGGGCCCTGACCACAGCGCGCCAGTCGAGCGTCAGCACGCCGCCCGCGTCGTATAGCTCAAAGGGGTACTCCCCAGCCTCGCGCGCGTCCGCGGCCGCCTCCAGCAGCACCGCGCCCTGGCCCTCGTAGCTCGTGCGCCCCCTGATGCCCAGGATGGCGCAGACCCCGTCAAAGAGGCGGCCCATGCCAGAGCTGAGCGGCGAATTGACGCCCGTTTCGAGCATCCTCAGCACGGTGTCGTAACCGCTCTCTCGCTCGAAGCGCGCCGTGTCGCAGCCCGAGCCGAGCATCAGGGAAAGGCCCACGCGCCATATATCCCCTATGGCAGCGTCCCCGCCCGCAAGCGGTATCGGCCGCATGGAGCCCACGCGCCGGAAGCCCTCATATCCCCCCGCGAGCACCTCCCCGCCCCATATCGTGCCGTCCTCGCCGAAGCCCGTGCCGTCCCAGACGAGGCCCAGGCATTCGCCGGAGAGCGAATTGTCCGCCATACAGGCGGCCATGTGCGCGTGGTGGTGCTGTATCCTTAAAAGCGGTATGCCCTCGGCCTCCGCCCGCTCCTCCGCGTAGGCGGTGGAGAGATAGTCCGGATGCTTATCGCAGGCTATCGCCTCGGGGACAATGTCAAAGAGCCCCGCGAAGTGGTCTATCTGCTTTTCCCAGTTGTCCAGCGTCTCGGCGTTTTTGAGGTCGCCCATGTGCTGGCTGGGGAAAGCGTGGCCCGGCTTGCTCAGGCAGAAAGACGCCTTCTGCTCCGCGCCGCAGGCGAGCAGCATGCGCCGCACCGGAACGGTCACCGGGTAGGGCACATAACCGCGCGAGCGCCTGAGCGGATAGTCCCGCCCGGCGTATATGCGTATCAGCGAGTCGTCGCACTTAGTCTGTATATCCCTGTTGTGCAGCAGGAAGCCGTCGGCTATGCCGCGCAGAGCGCGCAGCGCCTCGGCGTTATCGCTGATTATCGGCGTCTCGGATATGTTGGCGCTGGTCATGACGAGGCAGTCTATGTCCCCGCCCAGGAGCAGCACGTGCAGCGGCGTATAGGGCAGCATCACGCCCACGGAGCCGTTCCCGCTCAGCTGCGCCAGGCTGTTGGGCTCGAGCTTTTCGAGCAGCACGATGGGCTTGCGAAAGCTTTCGAGCGCCGCGGCCTCGCCGTCCGTCACGCGGCAGATAGCGCGCGCGCAGTCCGTATCGCGGCACATCACGGCGAAGGGCTTTTCGTCGCGCCGCTTGCGCCGCCTGAGCTCTTCAACCGTCTCCGGCAGCGGCAGGCACGCGAGGTGCATACCTCCCAGCCCCTTGACGCAGACTATCTTCCCCGCCTTCAAATCCTCCCGCGCCAGCTCTATGGCGTCGCCGGGTATGGCGCGCCCGCCGGCGTCGAGGTAAAAGCAGCGCGGCCCGCAGACCGGGCAGCAGTCCGGCTGCGCGTGATAGCGCCGGTCGCGTATATCGCGGAACTCACGCCCGCAGTCCGGGCACATGGGAAAGTCCGCCATCGACGTACTCACCCGGTCGTAGGGCACGGACTTGATGATGGTGAAGCGCGGGCCGCAGTTGGTGCAGTTGATAAACGGGTAGCGGTAGCGCCGGTCAGTGGGGTCTAGCAGCTCGCGGCGGCAGTCTGCGCATATACCGACGTCCGGAGACACCAGCGTCTCCATGCGCGCCCCGGCCGCGCTTTCTATTATTTCAAAGCCGGTATAATCGCCCGGCTCAACTTCCGTATATTCAAGGTTTTCTATGAGCGCCAGAGGCGGGTGCTCATATTTCAGTTCTTCCACAAAGTGCAAAAGGGCTACTCCCGAGCCGCAAAGCTCGAGTTCAGCCCCGTCAGAAGTATTGCGTACCCAGCCGGTGAAGCCATACTTCTCCACCAGCCTAGCGCAAAAGGGCGAAATCCTACGCCCTGAACTATTCCTTTTACGCTTATCCTGAATGCTGTCATTGCGTACACCTCTCCGGTCCCCTGCCGGACATGTTTGCACGCGTTTATTTTAACATCTATGCACGCCGCTGTCAATGAATTAACGCTATGGATGCCTGTAATTTTTTGTGATTAATTCCAAAGCGCTTCGCGGCGTTCGACTTGTATTTTAATATAATTTGCACATATCCGCGGCTTCTGCCGGGCCGTACGACAAAAACGGAAAACGCCGCCGCGGACCGTAAAGTCCGCGGCGGCGTGGTGGAGACTGCTGGACTCGAACCAGTGACCTCCTGCGTGTGAAGCAGGCGCTCTAACCTGCTGAGCTAAGCCTCCGAATAGGTTGGTGACCCGTACGGGATTCGAACCCATGTT
>CALXGL010000232.1 GCA_944387825.1 uncultured Oscillospiraceae bacterium
TCCAGCCTTTCGGTAATATACCTGGCAAAGCCTTCACGGTCAACCGCAAGCGCTCCGCCCGCCGCGACGCGGTTGGCCTCCGCGCTCTCCATTATGAGCGAGCCCATGCGGCGCAGCTCCTCTTTCAGCAGCCCCACGGCATTGCTAAGGTCGTCGCCGCGCAGTGAATTCGAGCAGACCAGCTCCGCGAAATACTCGCTCTTATGTGCGGGCGTATATTTGAGCGGCTTCATCTCGACAAGGCGCACGTTTACTCCCCGGCGCGCCAGCTGCCAGGCGCATTCGCTGCCGGCAAGGCCGGCGCCAATCACCGTGACGCGCTCCATCATGCGTCCTCCCCGGCGGCCTTCTTCGCCGTTTTTCCGGGCGCGGCCTTTTTGGCGGCGGTCTTCTTGGCGGCTGCCGGCTTCTTGGCCGCCGTCTTCTTCGCGGCCGGCCTCTTGGCTTCAGCCTTGCTTTCCTCGGGCTCGCCGGCGGTCTCCCCACCGTCCACGGCCGCCTTGCGCGGTCTGTAGCCGCGCTGCTCTGGCGGAAGGTAGTTGGGGCACTCGGGGTTGATGCAAAACGGCTTGCTGCGCCCGCGGCCGGAGCGCTTGAAAAGCGTTTTGCCGCATTCAGGGCAGTTGTCCTTTGTGGGCACATCCCATGTCATAAAGCCAATGATTTCCCGTCCATCGGTACCTGTACCGCGCCAGGGGCAGTCCTTGCCGCGCTCGCACGCATAGTACGCATAGCCGTTGCGCGACGTGCGTTTCAAGAGTCTGCCGCCGCACGCCGGGCACTTGCCGGGCATTTCGACTACTATGGGCATGGTAAAGGTGCATTCGGGATATCCGGGGCAGGCGAGGAAACGTCCGAAGCGGCCGGACTTGTATACGAGCCTGCGTCCGCAGTTGGGGCATATCTCGTCGGACTCCTCGTCCGGAACCTTTATGCGCTGCCCCTCCATGGCAGTTTCGGCCTCCTTCATCTCTTTTTCGAAGGCGCCGTAAAAGTCGGAAAGATAGCCCTTCCAGTCCTTATCTCCCTTTTCTATCTCGTCCAGTCCGTCCTCCATGCGGGCGGTGAATTTCAGGTCCACTATGTCGGGGAAGCGCTCTTCCATGAGGCCCGTGACGACCTCTCCAAGCGAAGTCGGACGAAGGTATTTGCCCTCTTTTACAACATACTCGTGGCTTAGAATAGTTGTTATTGTTGGCGCATAGGTGCTCGGGCGGCCTATGCCCTTTTCCTCCATGGCGCGAATCAGTGTGGCCTCCGTGTAGCGGCTGGGCGGCTGAGTGAAGCGCTGCTCCTTTGTAAGCTTGGTTGCAGACGCTGTTTCGCCCTCCGTAATGTTGGGTATTCTCTTTGCGCCGGCGGTGCCCTCATCGTCCTTTTCGTCGTCATAGACAGCCGTATATCCCGGGAATACAAGCTCGGAATAGCTGGCGCGGAAGCGCTGCCCCTCGCAGGAGACCTCCACGGCGAAAGTGTCGTATACGGCGTTGGACATCTGGCTGGCCGTGAAGCGGCCCCAGATGAGGCGGTAGAGCATATACTGCTCGCGCGTCAGGTCGTGCCGCACCTGCTCGGGTGCAAGAGCGACGTTCGTCGGCCTTATGGCCTCGTGCGCATCCTGAGCCCCGGCGCGGGCCTTATATCGGTTAGGCGTCGCGGGGCAGAATTTCTCGCCGTAATGGGCGGAAATATAGCTGCGCGCAGCGTTGATGGCCTCCTCGGAGATGCGCAGAGAGTCGGTGCGCATATAGGTTATTAGGCCTATGGTGCCCTGGCCGGTGATATCCACGCCCTCGTACAGCTGCTGCGCTATGCTCATGGTGCGGCGCGGCGTCATACCGAGGCGGCGGGACGCCTCCTGCTGAAGCGTGGAGGTTATAAAAGGCGGAGACGGGCTCCTCTGCTTCTTGCTGCGCTTTACCGAATCCACGGTAAAGGGCTTATCAGCTACGGCGGCGATAACGGCGTCGGTCTGCTCTACGCTTTTCAGCTCGACTTTGCCGCTTTGGTCGCCATAATAGCGCGCGGTAAACTCGCTGCCGTCGGCGCGCCTGAGAAGAGCGTCCAGCAGCCAGTATTCCTCCGGCACGAAAGCCCGTATTTCCTTCTCGCGGTCAACGACCATGCGGGTGGCTACAGACTGCACGCGTCCGGCGGACAGTCCGCGGCGTATCTTTTTCCAAAGCAGCGGGCTCAGTTCATAGCCGACTATGCGGTCCAGTATACGTCTGGCCTGCTGTGCGTCAACGAGGTCTATATCTATTTCACGCGGTTTTTTTATGCTCTCCGTAACAACCTTCTTCGTAATTTCATTGAAGGTCACGCGGCAGGCCTTGTCGTCCGAGAGCTCAAGCAGCTCCTTCAGGTGCCAGGCTATGGCTTCGCCTTCGCGGTCAGGGTCGGTTGCGAGATAGACCATGCCCGCGCTTTTGGCGCTCTTCTTCAGCTCGGATATTATATCCTCCTTGCCCTTGACCGGAATATAATGCGGCTCGAAACCGTGCTCTATATCTACGCCCATGGTGCTTTTGGGAAGGTCCCGCAGATGCCCCATGCTGGCCACGACCTTGAAGTCGCTGCCCAGGTATTTTTCGATAGTCCTAGCTTTCGCCGGCGACTCGACGATAACGAGCGCCGTCTTTCCTTTTGCCATTAAAACGTCCTCACTTTTGACTTATATTGAGGGAAAACCTCTTTCCCGGTTCATCAATAACACAGCCCTTGATTCTGAGCATGGTAAGCTCGCTCAGAACAAGCGCGCTCGGCAGCCCGGTGCGCTCAATAATGTCATCCACATGCGTATGCGGCCCGGTTATTGCCGAGACTATGGCGAGCTGCTCTGTGCTCAGGCCTTCAAGCTGCTTCACCAAGTCAATATATTCCTCAGGTTCAGGCTTGTCAATGTCTTTTTTCTTTTCGACAGGTTTGCCGGGCGCTTTTTTTGCCTTTTGCTTCCTTGAAGTCCGGTTTTCGTCCGAATCAGGGACGCCGGTTTTTTCGGCCGTCCTTATGCCCTCCTCGACCAGCTCCGCCGGAAGCCTGCTGTACATCCCGTTCTCGCTCAGATTCGGAAAACGCTCGGCAAACTCGCCGAGTATGTCCCAGGCGTCTACCGCGGGGTGCGCTCCCTCCATGAGCAGCCGGTTTGAGCCCTCGGCGTTCACAGAGTCCGCGTTCGCCGGGACGGCAAACACCTCCCGCCCCTGATTGAGCGCCTCGTCTGCAAACAGGAGCGCCCCGCTTTTAGCCGGGGCTTCAACAACAAGCGCCGCAGCCGAGAGGCCCGAAGTTATGCGGTTCCGCTGCCTGAAAAAATGCGGGCTGGTGTGCGTGCCCGGCGCGTATTCGCTTACGAGCGCGCCGAAAATGGCGACGTCATTAGCTATGCTCTCCGTCGGGTATTCCGTGTCTATTGCCGTGCCGAGAACGCCTATGCAACGGCCGCCGGCCAGCAGGGCTCCGCGTGCCGCCGCCGCATCCACGCCTCTGGTCAGGCCGGATACTACGGCTCCACCGCATTTGGCTATGCCGTAGCCCATGCGCTGCGCCATTTTCAGGCCGTACGGAGACGCGCCCCGCGTTCCGACAACCGCGACGGCGCAGATGTCGTCAAGCGGCGGAAGTTTGCCGCGGACATACAGCACAAGCGGCGGATCATATATCTCGGCAAGGCGCAGCGGGTACGCCGCGTCACGCAGGGTGATAATGGCTATGTCGCGCCGCGAGCACGTGTCTATGACGCGCTTCGCGTAATCCGCATCCTTGTTTACAAGCACCTCGCGTTCATCGTCGCGCAGGAAATCCAGTCTGTCGTAGTCGCCGGTGCGGGCAAAATATACTTCACGCGCGCCGCCAAGCTGCTCAAGCAGCAGCTTCTTGCTTCTGGACCTCACATTTTTTAGCGACGCCAGCCATACCCAATACTTCAGTTCAGACATACCGGCCTCCTTTACAGCCGGCCGCGGGCCATTTCCCACATAACGACCGCCCCCGCCGCAGCGGCGTTCAGCGACTCGCTGCCCGGAACCATGGGAATTATGAGC
>CALXGL010000233.1 GCA_944387825.1 uncultured Oscillospiraceae bacterium
CCGGCGTCCCCGTCGTCACCGGCGAGAGCGGGCTCTGCTCCGGCTGCGGCGTCGCGACCCTCTCGATTGACTACTACGAGCTGGGCCAGATAACCGGCGAGATGGCCGTGCAGATTCTGACCGGCGAAGCCGAGGTCAGCGAGATGGCCATCGGCTACGACGAGACGGTCACCAAGATGTACAACGCGGCCAACTGCGAGGCCCTCGGGATTACCATCCCCGATGGCTACGAGGCCATAGCCTGATAACACACCACAACCCATGCTTCTGCGGGGAGGCTCCGGCCTCCCCCACAGAAGCGAAATCGGAGGCTTATTAACAGATGGAATTCCTGCAGTCGTTAATCAATTCCCTGCCGGGCGTGCTCGGACAGGGCCTGATATGGGGCCTTATGGCCATGGGCGTATATATAACCTTCCGCATACTCGATGTAGCCGACCTCACGGTAGACGGCACGCTCGGTTTCGGCGGCGCTATATGCGTCCTGCTCACACTCAACGGCGTAAATGTCTGGCTGGCGACGCTTATCGCGATGCTCGCCGGCATGCTCGCCGGACTGGTCACCGGTCTCTTCCACACGAAATGCGGAATTCCGGCCATCCTCGCCGGCATACTCACGCAGCTGGCCCTCTACTCGATAAACCTGCGGGTCATGGGCTGGGGCACCACCGCCGGGACCCAGGCGACGCTGGCGATAAGCGTAGACAAGTACGATTTGATTCTCTCGAGCCGCTATGTCCGAGACCTCGGCGAGAGCATCTGGCAGAACCCCATCATTATAATGATACCTGTCACAGTCGTAGTCGTCGCGCTGCTCTGGTGGTACTTCAAAACCGAGAACGGCAGCGCCCTGCGGGCCACAGGCGCAAATCTCCAGATGGCCAGGGCGCAGGGCATAAACACCTCCACCGCCACGGTTGTCGGCCTCATGATTTCGAACGGAATGGTCGGCCTCGCCGGAGGACTGCTGGCACAGTATCAGGGTTCCAGCAGCGTTGACATGGGACGCGGCGCCATAGTGATAGGGCTCGCCGCCGTAATAATCGGCGAAGGCCTGCTGAGAGGCCACGGCAAGGTGCTGGTCGGGCTCATAGGCTGCACCGTCGGTTCCATCATCTACTATCTCGTAATGCAAATCGTACTGAGACTCGGTCTCGGCACCAACGACCTCAAACTCTTCACCGCACTCATAGTCGCGCTCTTCCTCGCAATACCCTACTGGAAGGGCAAAGCCGCCGCAGCGCGCAAGCGCGCCGTCGATCTCAAGGAGGAAAAGAACAATGCTCGAGCTTAAAAACGTCTCCAAGACCTTCAATCCCGGCACTATCAATGCCAAAACCGCGCTCAGGGGCCTCAACCTCCGCCTAAATGACGGCGACTTCGTAACAGTTATTGGCGGCAACGGAGCCGGGAAGAGCACCATGCTCAACGCAATCGCGGGCGCATTCAGCATAGACGGCGGCAGCATTTCCATCGATGGAAACGACATCACCCGTCAGAGCGAGCACAAGCGCGCCGCCGTAATCGGCCGTGTATTCCAGGATCCCATGATGGGCACCGCGCCGACCATGACCATTGAGGAAAACCTGGCTCTCGCCGCGCGCCGCGGCCGCCGCCGCACCCTTGCCTGGGGCATCAGGAAGAGCGAGCGCGAGCTTTACCGTGAACGTCTCGCGGAGCTCGGCCTCGGCCTTGAAAACCGTATGGCCACCCGCGCCGGCCTGCTCTCCGGCGGTCAGCGCCAGGCCCTGACCCTGCTCATGGCCAGCCTCGTCAAGCCCCGTCTCCTGCTTCTAGACGAGCATACCGCCGCACTTGACCCCGCCACCGCCGCCAGAGTCCTTGAGCTCAGCGATGAGATAGTCAACGAGCACCGTCTCACCACGCTCATGGTCACCCACAACATGCGCGACGCCATAGAGCACGGCAACCGCCTCATCATGATGAACGACGGCAACATAGTTCTGGACATCTCCGGCGAGGAAAAGCGCCGTCTGACAGTAGACACCCTGCTCGCAAAGTTCTCCCGCGCCGCAGGCGAAGACCTTCTCACCGACCGCGTGCTGATAGGCGCGTAAAACACTTTCCACGGCAATTCTACACCCTGCCTCAAAAGGGGTAGGGTGTATTTTTGCGGCCTTTTTTGAGGCCATACAGCAATTTTTTCTAATTGGAGGAAACAAAAATGCAAAAGAAACTGCTCTCCGCCGCGCTTGCGGCCGCCATGTCGCTCACTCTCGCCGCCTGCGGGACGTCCGGCGACGACTCCGGCGACGATTCCGTCGACGGCTATACCGTCGGAATCTGCGAACAGATGGAACACGTCTCCCTCAGCGAAGCCACACGCGGCTTTAAGGACGCTCTCGTCGAAATATTCGGCGAGGATGGCATAGAATTCAAGGAGGGGAACGCGCTCGGAGAGCAGAATGCCTGCGCCACGATAATCGACGGCTTCATCGCCGGCGGCGTCGACCTTATCCTCGCCAACGCCACCTGGCCGCTCCAGGCCGCCGCCAGCGCCACAGCCGACATACCCATCCTCGGCACCTCCGTCACCGACTACGCCACCGCGCTCACCATAGATAACTTCAACGGCACCGTCGGCAAAAACATCTCCGGAACCAGCGACCTGGTCCCGCTGGAGGAACAGGCCGAGCTCATAAAGGAGCTCTTCCCCGAGGCCGAAACCGTCGGCCTGCTCTACTGCTCGGGCGAGCCTAACAGCGTCTATCAGATTGAGACTGTCCGCGCCGCGCTCGAGGGCATGGGCTATACCTGCAAGCCCTACGCCTTCAACGACGCAAACGACCTCGGAGCCGTCGCCCAGACCGCCTGCGACAACAGCGACATCATCTACATCCCCACCGACAACACCGTCGCGGCCAACACTGAGACTGTCGCCAACGTGGTCATACCCGCCGGCGTGCCGGTGGTGGGCGGCGACCCCGGCATCTGCTCCGGCTGCGGAGTAGCCACGATTACCTGTGACTACTACGAGCTCGGCCGCCTCACCGGCGAGCTGGCGGCGCAGGTGCTCAAGGGCGAGATCGACATCTCCACGCTGCCAGTCCAGTATCTGGACCCGATGAAGGTCTATAATCCCGCCAACTGCGAGGCGCTCGGCGTAAGCGTTCCGGAAGGCTACACCGAAGTTGCGTGAGCGCCCCCGCCTTCAGGCTGCGCCGTGCCGGGCATTTTCCTGAAAAAGCATTTCCAAAGAATTTACAATTGATTCGCCGTTATTTACATTTTTCGTCTTGCTTTTAGCGTGTCTATAGGTTATTATATATAATGTAAACAGGCCGAGCTGCCGGTATTAAAACCAAAGGAGGTGTTTTTCTGCTTACCGGCGCGGCTGAACAATAATCTAGTCAGGAAGGTCAACATGAACATTCCTAAAATTCTAACACCTAAGGCGATGACCGCTTACATAAACGCAGATGACACTGTGAGGCAGGGCCTGGAGATAATGCGCCGTCACGGATATACGGCCATACCGGTGCTGGGCGAACACGGCGAATACGTCGGCTGTATCACTGAAGGCGACTTCCTCTGGCACTTGATTGACACAGGCAGCTGTTCCATGAAGAATCAGGAGCGCTACCGCATAGCGGACCTCGTACGCCGGGATTTTTGCCCGCCGCTTGGCATAGCCGCCGAGGACGACGAGGTAATCGACGCCCTGCTGCAGCAGAACTTTGTACCTATCGTAGACGACCGCGGCTGCTTCTGCGGCATAGTGACGCGGCGAAGCGTCATAGCCGCCATGGCCGGCGCCGAGGTGTCGCTGATAGGAAAAGCTATATAAACTATAAGGCCCCGCGCGGTAAAGCGCGGGGCTCTTTGCGTTCCGGAGGGCTTATTTTTCCCTTGCGCGCAGCACCTCGAGGGCGCGCACCAGCATATCTGCCGCCGCCGAGCGTGTGAGCGTCTCAGAAAAGGCCTCGCCTTCGGTTATCACTCCGCAGGCCGCCAGATTCCCGGCCGCCTGTGCCGCCCATTCTGGCACGCTGTCCGTCAGCGCCGTTGAGGCGACATCTGTAGTATCAAGGACATTGTCGAGCATCACTGCGGCTTCCTGCGCCGTAATCGGCTCCTCCGGCGAGAACACGGCGCCTCCGCTTACCGAATAGCCGCTGACTATTCCGTCCATAAGGGCCGTCGCCACATAGGGCTTGAGCCAGGCCTCAATCTCCTCGTCGTCGGCAAAGCCAGTGGCCGCGACGGCGCTGAGCAGCTTTTCGCCGGAAAGCGTCATGCACATGGACAGGAATTCGCCCCGCGTAACGGGCTGTTCCGGCGAAAACACCCACTCTCCGCCTATATTTTCACCTGTGAATATGCCGTTTTCGGCCAGAGCCGTCGCAGCATACGCGGAAGGATGGCCCGTCATGTCGGAATAGGTGGTTTTGGTCTTCTGCTTTTCGATGCTGATAATTACGGTGGCCTCCTGGCTGCGGGCGCCCGTCTCGTCTACAGCCCGATATCCGAAGTAATCGCGGCCTTTGCGGTTGGCGTCGGGCGTATAGACGAAGCGCCCGTCTTCCGCAAGCTCCACAGTTCCCTTTCCCGGCTGGGTGGTTATCTCAAAGCTTACCGCATCTCCTTCGGGGTCAACCGCAGAGAGCTGCCCGCCGACGCAGACATTGCGATAAGTTGTAAGGTTCAGATTCTCAGCCACCGGCGCGCCGTTGGCCGCCAGCGCCGCGCCCATAGGCAGGGCCATGGCAAGTGCCAGGGCGGCAGCTATCAGCCATCTATTTCTTTTTAGCATGTACTTTACCTCCTGCTGAAAGTGTGTACCTAGTTTGTGCCGGCCGGGCTTTATATATGCGCTTTACATGGATTTGCAGCCGGTGTTATAATAGGAGCGAAAAATATTTTTTGCCCCTTGCAATAAAACGCGCTTTGGGAGCATTGTTAATGTAGAGGCGGGAAAAAATGCTGAGTTTACTCCTATTTCAAGCGGTTCCGCTGTCCGGGAGCGGGGCTGAAGAGCTCGACCGCTGTCTGGCGCTCATGTCGCACGGCGACACCGACGCGCTGGGGCGGCTGTATGAATTGACGCACAAGGCCGTGTTCGGCTATGTGCTGAGCCTTTTGAAAAACGCCCACGACGCAGAAGACGTGTCGCAGGAGACTTTCGTGAGGGCTCATCTGAACGCCGGCAGCTATGTCTCGCAGGGCAAGCCCATGGCCTGGCTCATGCGTATAGCCAGGAACCTCTCGCTCATGCGCATGCGCGAAGCGAAGAGGACCGTGTCCATGTCTCCTGAGGATTGGATGGAGGCCTTTGCCGACCGTCCGGACTTCTCGCATGAGGACGCGGAAGCTCTCTCGGTTCTGCTCGATACTCTAAGCGACGGTGACCGCGAGATAGTTGCGCTTCACGCCCTGACCGGCCTCAAGCACAGAGAAATTGCCGTCATGCTGGATTTGGCTCTGCCGACCGTACTCAGCAGGTATAACAGAGCCCTGAAAAAGCTCAGGGCTGCGCTGGAAGGAGGACAAAATGGATAACGAAAAACTCCTGCAGCGAGTCGATTCCGCGCTCACCCACGGCGCAAAGGATGACTTTGACGGCGTCCTTGCCCGCCTGGAAAGCGAGAAATTGAAAGGAAAGGTTATTAACATGAACAATGCTCCCAAAAATAAGAACCGTTTTATCCCCATAGCCATAGCGGCCGCTCTGGTCCTGGTCATATTGGGCGGATTTGTAGGCTATTCGCTGGGTCACGGCCATGACGACCCCGCCGTGGTCACCGAGCCTGCCGGCACCGATCCCGCCCCTTCCCTTCTGGACAGCGTTATAACTCTGGACGTCAACCCCAGCATTGAAATTGACGTGGATGCAGACGATACCGTCACGGCGGTTAAAGCGCTCAATGACGACGCGCGCATAGTAATAGGCACAATGGATTTCACCGGCAGCAAGCTTGACGTAACCGTCAACGCTCTCATCGGCTCCATGCTCACCAACGGCTACCTCGACGAGCTGCGCAACTCCATTCTTGTCACCGTCTCCGACGGCGATGCATCCAGGGCCAGCACTCTCCAGAACAGCGTAAGCAGCATGATTGAGGCCGCGCTGGGCACCGGCGGCCTGGACGGCGCGGTCATAAGCCAGACCGTAAACCCCGACGCCGCCCTCACCTCCCTCGCCGCAAGCTATAACATAACCACCGGAAAGGCCGCGCTCATAAACAAGCTTGTCGCTGCCGATCCCACCCTCACCGTTGAGAGCCTTGTCGGCCTGCCCATCAATGACATTGTTCTTATTGCGTCCTCCCGCCAGCTCACCGACAACAGCGTAACCCAGACCGGCACCGCCAGCTCCGGCGCTTACATCGGCGCTCAGGCCGCGCTTGAGGCCGCATGCGCCCACGCCGGACTGGATGTAAACAGCCTGGCCGCCAGCCATGTTGATTTCGACAGCGAAAACGGCCGTCTTGTCTACGAGGTTGACATATACACCTCCGAAGCCGAATATGAGTACGATATCGACGCGCTTACCGGCACCGTTGTAAAATATGAGCGTGAGCAGTACAACACCAGCCCCGGAACAGTCCCGACCGAGCCCTCCAGCTCCAGCTTCATCGGCGAGGCCTCGGCCAAGCAGGCCGCTCTTGACCACGCAGGCGTCAGCAGCGCGAACGCCGTCTGGATAAAGGCCCAGTTTGACCGCGACGACGGCCGCTATATCTATGAGCTGGAGTTCACCGCAGACGGCTCAAAGTTTGAATACGACGTGGACGCCCTCACCGGAGCGGTTATCACCTTCGAGCGGGAACAGTTCAACGGCGGCCAGATCTCCTCTCAGCCCGGCACCGGCAATATAATCGGCGAAGCTGCGGCCAAATCCGCCGCGCTGAATCACGCCGGCGTAAGCGAAAGCTCCGCATCCCGCATGCGCGTGGAGCTCGACCGCGATGACGGCTACACCATATATGAAGTTGAGTTCCGCGTAGGCTGGACCGAATATGAGTATGTAATCGACGCCTACTCCGGCTCCATTCTCAAATACGAAACCGATATTGACGACTGAACAAAAAGGTCCCGTGCAATTCCTCACGGGACCTTTGCTCACCGTCACGATCAGAAGGCAGGCGCTTTTGCGCCTGCCTTCTTTTTGCGTTTTGGCTGATTCACTTACACTATTTCTC
>CALXGL010000234.1 GCA_944387825.1 uncultured Oscillospiraceae bacterium
ATAAAAAGCCAAATCGACGAAACGGCGGCGCACCATATGGACAGCAGGACAAGCTCCACTATCCTGACCGGGCTTTCGGCGATGTCATAGGCCTCCTCGCCCTTTATAAGGTGGACCAGCATCCAGGGCGCGGCTAACCCTCCGATTACAATAAAAAATCTCACCGAGCGTCGCCTCCTATGACTCTACGTGTACTGTGCCGTTGACGTAGAAAATGTATTGCAATGGCCAACGGTTTCTTTTTCACTAAAACACTCTCCTATTCCAGTTTTTGCGTTGGCTCTGTAATCATAGTAACATCTATGGAAACTTATTTCAAGCGTGGGCCGGGATTTCTATATTTTATATAACATCGCCATATATAAGTTGTAAAATTTCACTAACCCTCCCTGGCCGGCGCTTGCCGGGGGAGGCGGGGCGTGCTATAATCATCGCACAAGTTTGCGGCGCTCTCGCGCCGTGGTCCGGAGGCTGCGTATGAACATGCCGATAATACGTGAAATCTGCGCGAAGAGCGTGCTTACCAAGTCCAACCTGCCCGTGAGCGACTACTCCGCCAACCCCTACGTGGGCTGCGCCCACGGCTGCAAATACTGCTACGCCTCGTTCATGAAGCGGTTTACGAACCACGGCGAGGACTGGGGAGAATTCCTGGACGTCAAGTACTGGCCGGAGATTAAAAAGCCCGGCAGGTACGCCGGCAAGGAGATTTTTGTTGGCTCGGTCACCGACCCCTACCAGCCCGCCGAGGAAAAGTACCGGCGCACCCGAGCGCTCCTGGAGCAGCTGCGCGGCAGCGGCGCGCTGCTGAGCATACAGACCAAGTCCGACCTGGTGCTGCGCGACCTGGACCTCATCCGAACCTTCCCCAACGCGCGCGTGGGCTTTTCCATAAACACACTCGACGAGGGCTTCAGGGCGGACATGGACCGCGCCGCGAGCATAGAGCGGCGCCTCGCCGCCATGGAGGAGGTCCATCGCGCCGGCGTGCGGACGGCCTGCTTCATCTCGCCGATTTTCCCCGGGATAACCGACGTGGAGGCGATAATCCTCCGCGCCGTGGAGCACTGCAACTATATCTGGCTGGAAAACCTCAACCTGCGCGGGAGCTACAAGCCCGCCGTCCTGGGCTACATAGCCGAAAAGCGCCCCGAGCTGCTCTCGCTGTACCGGGATATATATAACCGCGGCGACCGGCGCTACTGGCAGCTGCTGGATGCGCGCCTTCGCGGCTTCTCCCGGGAGCACGGCCTGGAATACGTGACAAACGCCGACGATATGTCCCGACCCTTCTCCGCAGCGCCGGTCGTGGTGAATTTCTTCTACCACGAGGAGATAAAGAAGTCGGCGGCAAAGCCGCGCCGGCGCTTGTGAGCGCGGCGTGCCGCGCAGAGCCGGATGGTAAGAAAAAACGCCGCCGCGGACATATGAAGTCCGCGGCGGCGTGGTGCCGCGTCGCATCAGCGGATACCGCCGTACTCACTTCATATTGCGAAAACGGAGAAATAAATTCAAATGGGGGGAGCTATATGGGCGCGACGAGCGAAAGGAACGGCAAAGCGAAACAGATACTGGCGTCTCTATATCAAAATGCAATCGGTACTACAACGATGATTGTTTATATCATCATTGATCATCCTTACGCTTGGGTGATTAGCCGTATACGTCTCAGCAGCTTCTTTCATAATGTCGTTTGCAACGACCACCGTAACGCCAGCTCTCTCGAAACCTATATCCATGCCGCCGGCCCCTGTAAACAAGGATACGGCGGTGATTCCTTTCTCCATTGCGTTACGCCTCCGACTTATCATGAATCTTCAAAAGAATAGTTTTCGACTCTGCGTCCAAATATATATCGAACTGTGTCTTTCCTTTTGTGACCAGGAGATTTGACATTATGGCCCTCGGTAAACGAATTCTCATATCTTGCTGAAGAACATACGTGTCAAGATAGATGTAAGAGTCATGCATGGTCTGTTCCCCTTCTATTCAGGCCAATTGTAGCCTGAATTTAGACTAAAATCAACCCGCAAAATCGTTCTGCCTGTGAGTAACAGACATTCCAAAAACCAGAAAGCCCTTGAAACCAGGGCTTTCGGGCAAAAAGAAAGAACCGCAACCTTGATACCCATTGTATCAAAATTGCGGTGCTTCCTTGGTGGACCTGAAGAGACTCGAACTCTCGACCTCTCGGATGCGAACCGAACGCTCTCCCAGCTGAGCTACAGGCCCCTACTGCCGCCCTCATTGGGCGCTCAGTTATTATACCATAATTTCCGGTTTTGTAAAGAGGAAAAATACTTATTGCGAAAATCTTTTCTTTGTAGTACAATACCTTAGCGGCCTGTTGCAAGGCTGCACCAGTCGGGGAGCCAGCGGTGCCCTGTAACCCGCAATCCGCTACAGCGGGGATGGATTCCCGAGAGAGGACAGTGCGATGTGCCGCCAGCCCACGGTAAGCGGCGTTGAAGTCCCGGTCCCGCGCAACGTATTCCCGTGAACCATGTCAGGCGGGGAACCGAGCAGCATTAAGCGGGCCCATACGTGTGCCGCGGGGACGCCGGGGCCGAGCTGGCTGCCGCGGAAGCGGGCGTGTCGGCTGTTCGATCGAGGGTGTGCAGTCTTGCAACGGGCCGCAGCTTTAAAACCGAACCTGCTGCGCCGGGTTTCGGTTTTGTTAGTATTTTCAAGGTGGTGAGCACGACGTACCAGGCGCTTTACCGCAAATACCGCCCCATGACCTTTGACGACGTCTGGGGCCAGGAGCATATCACCGACGCGCTGAAGGCCCAGGTGAGCGGCGGGCGGCTCTCACATGCCTACCTCTTCGTGGGTACGAGAGGCACCGGCAAGACCACCTGCGCCAAGCTGCTGGCCCGGGCGGCCAACTGCGAGCACCCCGTAAACGGCAGCCCCTGTAACGAGTGCGCCGCCTGCCGCGGCATACTTGACGGCACGGTCCTGGACGTTGTGGAGATCGACGCCGCCAGCAACAACGGCGTGGACAACATCCGCGCCCTGCGCGACGAGGCCGTATTCTCCCCCGCAACGGCGAAAAA
>CALXGL010000235.1 GCA_944387825.1 uncultured Oscillospiraceae bacterium
CGAAGTCACTACCGGCGTGGTCAATGATGAGAGCGACGTGACTGACACTACTCAGGCTGTAAGCGACGGCACGGGCTGTACAGTTACCGCCGTTGCGCCCGAGAACACAGCGTACTATATCAACAACAGCCTCGTTTCCGTAGACCCGGACAACGTGTCGCTGCTTACCGACGCTGTAGTAGACACCGCCGCGCTTCAAGACTATATAATAGAAAATGACATAGCTGGGAGCGGCGACAACTACGTCTACCGCTATCTTGACCTCGTTGACAGCACTAACGGCAGGACGTGGATTACAGCAACAAACCCAATAGCCGTCTACTGGAAACTGCCCAACGGCACGGACGGGACGGAGGACTTCCGTATTGTACATTTCCAAGGGCTTGACCGCGAGTACGACAACCACGACGAGCAGCTGGCTGAAAATGAGCCTGAGGTTTACTCAATAGGCAGCGGACTGGAAGTAGTAGAAATCGACGGTGAGAAATACCTGAAGTTTAGCGTCGGCAGCTTTTCGCCGTTCGTGCTCGTTTGGAGCGGCGGCGACACGCCGGTGAAACCGGTTGACCCGGAAAAGCCGGGCGGTCTCAACACCGAGGAACACGTCGCCTACATCATAGGCTATCCTGACGGCGAGGTAAAACCGGAGGGCAACATCACGCGCGCCGAAGTTGCGACGATTTTCTTCCGCCTACTGACCGACGAGACGCGCAGCGAGTATTGGAGCAAGACGAACGGCTATACAGACGTATCGGCTGAGAGCTGGTATAATAACGCGAGTTCCACCCGCAGCAACATGGGTATAATCGACGGATACCCGGACGGCAGCTTCCGGCCCAATGCGCCCATAACCAGGGCGGAATTCACAAAAATAGCCGTCAGCTTTTTCGAGTATGCCGATTATGAGTACCGCAACACCTTCCCGGATGTACACGCGGGCAGCTGGTATACGCAGTTTGTGGCCGCCGCGGTGGAGCTGGGCCTTATTGAAGGCTATCCCGACGGCACGTTCCGTCCGGACGCGAGCATTACGCGCGCCGAAGCCTGCACAATCGTCAACCGTACGCTCGGCCGCGCGCCCGACGAGGAGCATCTCCTGCCCGTGAACGTCATGATTACCTGGCCGGACAACCTGCCGGGATACTGGTATTACGCGGACATGCAGGAGGCCACAAATTCGCACGATTACGAGTGGCTGGGCGCAATCGAGGATTGGACGGCCAAACTCGAAGAGCGCGATTGGGCGGAGCTTGAGAAGATGTGGAGCGAGGCCAACGACGCTCCGGGAGGCGAAGTCATGGGCTGAACAGCCCAGCCATGGGCAGGTTATGTAAACCTGCCCATGGCAGACTGAAAATTTCCCGGAAAAGTGCAAAAACAGGCTTGACAAACTTGAACATCTCAGTTATAATTCACTTTGCCTTTGGCGGCGTAGCTCAGTTGGCCAGAGCATTCGGTTCATACCCGAAGTGTCACCGGTTCGAATCCAGTCGCCGCTACCAAGTGGGGCGCCTCAGGCGCCCCACAGCTATAAGGCCCGTTGGTCAAGTGGTTAAGACACCGCCCTTTCACGGCGGTAACATGGGTTCGAATCCCGTACGGGTCACCAGACTACTCGGAGGCTTAGCTCAGCAGGTTAGAGCGCCTGCTTCACACGCAGGAGGTCACTGGTTCGAGTCCAGCAGTCTCCACCAGGAAAAGCCCTGTAACCGCGCCGGTTGCAGGGCTTTTCCCATACCACGGTGCGAGTTTGGCAGCAATTTTCCGCCGGCGCGCGCCGCTCGGGGCTGCGGCTTCCCCGCGCGGCTTTGTGCAATGTGTAAATTATCGCAGGGCGCCGGGTAAACTGCGTTAATTCATTGACATTTAGACGGAACAGTGCTAGAATGTTGAACAAGATAAGCGACGGCGGGGGGCCGTAGTGTGTCTACTTTGACTGCGTTCAGCATAGAGGTCAGGGGTATTGTCCAGGGCGTTGGTTTCCGCCCTTTTGTCCACAGGCTGGTGGAGCGGTACGGCTTCACCGGCTGGGTGCGCAACACTTCAGACGGGGCTCAGCTCGAGCTTTGCGGCTCGAGAGAGTCCCTTTTGCGCTTTATTGAGGAGATAAAAACTTCCAGCCCGCCCCTTGCGCTGATAGAGCGCGTGGATTGGCGGGAGATCGGGCCGCGGCAGTACGGCGGCTTTGAGATAATCCCGAGCGCGCCGGGCGCGCATATGCGCACGCTGGTCTCGCCGGACGTCGGCATCTGCGTCGACTGCCGCCGGGAGCTGCTGGACAGCTCCGACCGGCGCTACCGCTACCCGTTTATAAACTGCACCAACTGCGGGCCGCGCTTCACCATAATACGCTCCGTCCCCTACGACAGGGCCAGCACCTCGATGGCGGCCTTCCCCATGTGCGCCGACTGCGCGCGCGAGTTCGGCGACATAAGCGACCGCCGCTATCACGCGCAGCCGGACTGCTGCCCCAAATGCGGGCCGCGCTGCTTCTACCTCGGCCCCGACGGGCGGGAGATCCCCGGCGGCGCGGTCGAGCTGGCGCGCCGCGCGCTCAAGGCGGGGGAGATAGTCTGCGTCAAGGGCCTTGGCGGGATGCACCTCGCCTGCCTGCCCGAGGAGGGCATAGTCCGCGAGCTGCGCCGGCGCAAGCGGCGCGACGCGCGCCCCTTCGCGGTGATGTGCCGCGACACCGCCTGCGCAAGGCGGCTCTGCAGCGTCTCCGACGGGGAGGCCGCGGTCCTGGAGGGCGCGGCGAAGCCCATAGTCCTGCTCGAGAAGCGCGAGCGCGGCGCGCTGACGCACCTCAGCGAGAACAACTATATCGGCGTGATGCTGCCGTATACGCCGCTGCACGTCCTGCTGA
>CALXGL010000236.1 GCA_944387825.1 uncultured Oscillospiraceae bacterium
CCCTCCTCGGGAAAGGCGCCGGAGATAATGCCCTCCTCCAGCATCTCCGCCAGCTGGAGAAAGATGGGCCGTGTGCCGTCAAAACCCGCCATGAGCTCACCTCCTTGTTAGTCGGTTAGTTACTTGACTAATTAACCGCAAGACCAATATACCGCAGTCCGGCCCTGTTGTCAAGGGGGAGTTTGAAAAATTTTTCGTGGGTTTTCGCGCCGGGCGGTGTATTATAGGGTAAAGAGCGGGGAGGTGAGGACATGGATGACGAAAGGCTGGACTCTCTCATAGAGTCGGTGCTGCCGGCGGCCCCGACGGAGGAGGTCGCCCGCGCGGTGACGCCCTGGCGCAGGGCTATGCGCCAAATCATCCTCGGCATAGCCTTCACGATGATAGGCGTCGGCCAGGGGCTGCTGCGCTTCGCCCTGCCCTTCGCGGGCGCGCTGCTGCTGCTGTTGGGCTTCCGCGCGCTGCGGCGCGCCAACGCGTACTTTGCCGCCTGCCATGTGCTCGCCGCCGCGATGGCCGCGCTGTGCTCGCTCTCGCCGGCCTCGGACTCCGTGCTGCCCATGTATCTGCCCGGCTGGCTGCCCGCCGCGCTGGGCTATTCTCGCACGGCGGCCTTCGCTGCGCTGCTCATCCTCCTCTATCCGGCGCTGCGCCGCCTGAGGCGCGACGCGGGGCAGACGCCGAAGGCCACGGCCGCCGCCCTGCTCGTCTGCGCCTACGCGCTCACCTGGGCCCTGGCTTTCGCCGGCGGCGGCGGCGCGGCGGCCTGGCTGACGCTCGCCGCATACCTTGCCTCCTTCTGGCTGCTCTGGCGGCTGGCCCGGGAAATAGAGGAGGCGGGCTACGCCCTCGAGAGCGCGCCCGTGCGCATAAGCGGCCCGCTGCTCGCTCTGGCTGTCACCGCCGCCGTGCTGCTCGCCATCGCGCTGGGCATGAGCTTCGGCGACAAGTACCCCATGGACTGGCAGCGCGCGGAGGAAAACGGCGCGGCGGAGCTGCGCGCAGAGCTCACGGAGCTCGGCTTCCCCGAGGACGTGCTCTCCGACCTCACGGACGAGGAGCTGCGCACGATGGAGGGCGCACAGTATGTGATGACGCGCTGTTTCGACACGCCCAAGGGCGGCTACGCGAGCGGCAGCTTTGAAAATCTCGCCATGACCTCAGTAGCCGGGCGCCTGCCCACCGATGCGCCCAGCTGGCGCGTGGTGGTACACTTCCGCTGGAAGGAGACCCCCGGCTTCTACGGCACGGAGGCCTTCAGCGCCCGGCTCAACGCGGGCTGCGTCGGCCGCGGCTTCGCCGCGCAGGGCCCCTACTCCGGCCGCGTGCTCTACGACGAGGGCGGGGAAACCTTCGTCTCCGGCTACTACAGCCTGGGCCGGGCTGAGGACGCGGATGACCTCGACTTCTTCGGCGCGGCGGCGGACAGCCTCACCGGGCTCATGAGCTTCCCCAACCGCGGAGAAAACCAGCGCGGCTACCTCATCTACACGCAGTACGAGACCGTGCCGGACGACGCGAACTCGCACATATATACGCAGCCGCACTACGACCGGGTCGTAACGCCCCTCGCCTACCCGGCGAGCGAGGTGCTCGACCCGCGCAGACCGGCGCTGATGGACACGGACGACGCCTACAGATATGTCTTTAACGACGTGCCGCCCTGGCATCTGTGGGAATACGAGCGGCCCGAAGCCGGAGGGCGAGCCGATGCGTGAGAGAGATGTCATCGAACTCATAAAGTCCCGCGACGAGGGCGGCGTCTCCGCGCTGCTGACGCACTACGGGCCGCTGATGCGCTACGTAATAGGGCCGATACTGACCTCCGAAGCCGACCGCGAGGAATGCATGAGCGAGTGCTGCATGAAGGTCTGGGATAAAATAGACAGCTACGACGCCGCGCGCGGCAGCTGGACGGCCTGGCTCACGGCCATAGCCCGCAACGCCGCTCTGAACCGCGCCGGGGCCGTACGCGCGGACGGCTCCGCCCTGGACGAGCTGCCGGAATCCCTGCCCTCGCCCGAGCCCACGCCGGAGGACGCGGTGCTGGAGCGCGAACGCCTCGAGGCCCTGCGGCGCGCCATAGCCGGGCTGAATTCGGGTGAACGGGCGCTTGTTTTCCGGAAATACTACTATTTTCAAAGCACTGCGCAGATTGCCGCCGAGCTCGGCACAACGCAGCGCGCCGTTGAAGGCCGGCTGCACCGGATAAGGAAAAAGCTTCGCCGTAAGCTCGAGGCATGAAAAAAGCCCGGCTTCCATTTTGGAAGCCGGGCGCCGTTTTATTATTTGCCCACACAGAAGCGGGAAAAGATGCGCTCCGTCACGTCATCGGTCACGCTTCTGCCGTTGAGCTCGCCCAGGGCCTCCCTGGCGCTCTCCGCCTCCGTAAGCACGGCGTCCGGTGTGACGCCCTCACGCATGGCGTCGCGCGCGGCCCGCAGCGAGGTCAGCGCGCGGCGGACGGCCTCCGCCTGACGCGCGTTTGTAAGGATTTCCCCTGCCGGCGCCTCCGGCTGCGGAAAGAGCTCCCGCACGGCGGCGGACAGTCCGTCCAACCCCTCGCCGGTCTTCGCGCTCAGGCGCACAACCCCGGCGAAGCAGTCCGGAAGCCCGGAGCTCTCAAGAGCCTGCGGCAGGTCGGCTTTGTTTATAACCGCCAGGGCCTTCCTCGCCCCTGCCGCCGCGGAGAGCGTCTCGCCGTCCGCCTCCGAAAGCGGCTCAGCCCCATCGAAGACCGCAAGCACCAGCTCCGCCCTCTCCGCCGCCTCCATGGCGCGGCGCACGCCGAGCTTTTCCACCTCGCCGGCCGCGGAGCGCAGGCCCGCCGTATCCGTAAGCCGCAGCAGCACGCCGCCCAGCAGCAGCTTCTCCTCTATCGTATCGCGGGTCGTGCCCGGTATATCCGTAACTATGGCGCGCTCATAGCCCAGAAGTGCGTTCATGAGGGAACTCTTGCCCGCGTTTGGCCGCCCGATAAGGGCGCAGCTCAGGCCCTCGCGCAGCACCCGGCCGCGCTCGAACGTGGCCTCCAGGGCCTCCAGCGCGGCTATCGCCCCGTCCAGCCGCCGCGCGTAATCCTCCAGCTCAAACGGCTCGATATCCTCGTCCGGATAATCCAGCGCCGCCGCGAAATGCGCCGCGATGTCCGTAAGCAGCTCGTAGACTTCGTCCGTCCTTCGCGTAACCGCGCCCGCGAGCTGCCCCGCGGCGTTCACGGCCGCCGCGGCGCTCTCCGCGTCGATTATGTCCACGACCGCCTCGGCCTGCGTCAAGTCCATGCGTCCGTTCAGAAAGGCGCGCTTTGTGAATTCCCCCGGCCCGGCCTGACGCGCGCCGAGCTCAAAGAGCCGGGCAAGCGCCGCGCGCAGCACGACGGGCGAGCCGTGGCACTGCAGCTCCGCCGTGTCCTCGCCCGTATAAGAATGAGGCGCGCGGCTTATGGTGCACAGGCAGTAGTCAAGCGTCTCGCCCGCCGCATTGAGCAGCTCGCCGTATACCAGCTTCCGGCAGGCATGCGAGCTCATGGGCTTCCCGTCCGCCGGGCGGAAGGCCGCGTCCGCTATCGCGGCCGTCTCCGGCCCGGAAATGCGCACGATGCCTATCGCAGAGACGACCGAACCCGTCGCAATGGCAGCTATTGTATCCATAGGCTTCACCCCGCAAAGCTCTTCATCGCCGCAGCTCAGACCGCTGCGACGCAATCTCGTGTATGATGTCGGAAAACTCCCCGGAGCGGGATTCGAGCAGCCCGTGGGTCATCCCCTCCATCGTAAAAAACTCCTTATACGGCGCGTCAACCGAGTCGAAGTACTCGCGCGACAGGCCGTAGTTGACCTGATAGTCCCTGTCGCCGTTGATGCTGTAGAACGGCAGCTCATAGCGCGCGCCTTCCGGCAGCGAGAGCGAGGCGAACTCCTCCGAAAGCAGCAGATTTACATAGGCGTTCCCGCCTCTGAGGCGTTCAATCCAGTCGCCTATGCCGTAATACGGATTGAAAATCACCGCCGCAGGCAGGCTGTAGTCCCGCCCGTTCGCGAACAGGCCGTAGCCATAGCGCTCCATGAGCTCATTGCGCGCGGCGTAATGCTCCATGTCCGGCTGCTCCGGGTTCAGCCGCGAGAGCAGCTTCTGTCCTTCCGGGTCGCCCTCCGCCCATTTCGCGGCCTCTAACGCGAGAAGGCGCTCGTTTTCTCTCATGTCCACAAGCTGGCCGGCGCCGATGAAGCACTCGTAATACTCCGGCTTCTCCAGCGCCATGCGGCAGCCCAGCCAGCTGCCCCAGGAATGGCCGAGCAGCGTTATGCGCTCCGCCCCCAGATAAGAGCGGAGAAACTCCGTGAGCGCTATGCCGTCCTCCACGAGCTGCCCGCAGCTGAGCTCCTCCTCCGGGGATGAAAATCTGCTCATGCCGCAGTTCCTCTGGTCCCAGGTGACAACAGTGTACACGTCGGCCCACTTGCGCGTAAGGGCGTAGTCGTACGCGCTGGTCGGCGAGCCCGGGCCGCCGTGCAGATAGAGCAGAACGGGGTTGCCGGTACTCTCTCCGTAGATGCTTATCCACTGACGCGAATCGTTTATATCGACATAAAGCGCCTCGTTTATGCCGCCGTCCGGCGTCCTTTTGTTCACGGCGGCGCCCGCGGCGCGCACGGCGAAGAAAAGCGCGATAAGCGCGAGCAGCGATATCAGCGCCAGGCGAAGCGCCCGCAGCGCCCCGGACTTCCTCCCGTTCAAGGAAACACCCCCCGCAGCAAAGCACCCCCGCCGCGGCGGGGGTGCAGATATTTTATTACAGTTCGAACTCTATGCGCAGGTTCTCGTCAAACATTCTGGCCACTATGGTCGCGGCTTCGTTCCTGCGCAGGCCCGTATCCGGCTGGTAATCCCCGGCGGCGTTCATACCCGTGAGAATTCCCGCCCTGTACAGCGCGTAGATTTCCGCGGCGCCCTCGGAGCCGACCGGAACGTCCGGAACGGCGCTTACGGAGTTAATGGCCTGAAGCGCGTATGCGGGAAGCGCATTGTAGAAGATAACCGCGAATTCCCGCCTGTCTATGGCGGAGTTCATCTCATCCGGCGTCCTGGACGCATATTCGCCGCCCACTATGCCGTTTGCAACGGCATAATCCACATAGCTCCTGTACCACAGCTCGGGGTCGTTTTCCAGCGAAACCTCACCGTCGTAGTAAAGCTGATTCAGGCAGGCGGCAATCTTGACCGCATGCGCCACGGTAAACCCGCTTTCCGGTTCGAACTGCGAGGCGTTGACGCCGTCTATCAGTCCGGCGCTCACCGCGGCGTACACATAGTCATAATACCACGTGCCCTCCGGAACGTCCGTGAAAACCACTCTGCGCTCCGTCACGCCGGTGTTTCCCCAGACCGAAATGCGCGCGCCGCCGGAAACGGTTATAACCGCCGAGCTTCCGCCGGCAGCCAGATAGAGCTGCTGCGGATTCATGCGCCCGCTCACAGCCGCAGCGCCTGCAGTGGTATTCACGAGCGTGCCGCTCACGCGCATGGAGGCCGAGCCGGAGCAGAGCACGGCGCTTGCCCCCTCGTACAGTGTGAGCATATCCCCGTCCGAAAGAGTGAGCATTTCGCCGCTCCTGCCCTTCTCGGGGGCCTCATCCAGCGCCGGGGCAATTTCCGCCTCTGCGGAAGCCAGCAGCTCGCCGCCCCAGCGTTCGGCCCAGCTCTCCGTTACGAGGGAATCCCCGGCCGTGCCCGCAGCGGATGCGGGCAGCGCCCCGGCAAGCAGGCACGCGGCCATGAGCAGCGCGAAAGCCCTGCCCGCCGTGCTGCGGTTCACTGCTTTGCGAGCTTCGCCGCGGCGGCCGCGTCGGCGTCGATGCGCTCGCTGAGGTAATAGCCGAGGGCGAGAAGGCTGTCGGAGAAGTGGATGTTCTCCACAATAGCCTCGCTCTCATCGAGGGCGAGCTCCACGTTGGTGAAGTTCCAGATAGCTTTTACGCCGTGGTCAACAAGCTCACGGGCGACCTTGTTCGCAATAAGCTTGGGAACGGAAAGCACGGCGACATCCACCTTGCTGGTGGCAAAGATGCTGGCGAGCTCGCTTATATCGTGCACGCGTATGCCGGAAATATCCGTGCCGACCACCTCGGGGCGCACGTCGTAAGCCGCAAGCATATGGAAGCCATACTGCTCGAAGCAGAAATTCTCAATCATGGCGCGGCCGATGTTGCCGACGCCCACAAGAATGACGGAGAAATCGCGGTTCATGCCGAGGATGCTGGCTATCTCACCGCGCAGGCCGGTGACGTTGTAGCCATAGCCCTGCTGGCCGAACTCGCCGAAGCAGCTGAAATCCTGCCTTATCTGACTGCTGGTAAGGCCCATCTGGCGGCCCAGCTCTCCGGAGGAAATGCGGTCTACGCCCGCAGCCTTCAGCTCGTCCAGCTTGCGCAGATAGCGCGGCAGACGCCGTATAACGTTGTTTGAAACCTTCGCTTGTTTCACTTTATATCCCACCATAAAACATTTTTAACGCAGTTAAAAAATGCGCAATCAATTCAGCTATTGATTATAGCACAGCCAAACGTATTTTTCAAGCCCCGAAACGGGCCATATTCTGCCTAAATATGAACAAAAAGTCCGATGCGGAGGGTGTTCCGCATCGGGACTTTTGTTGCATTTCAGCCTGCGAGCTTCTCCAATTCCGCGGCCGTTCCGGCGGCCTTCCAGGTCCTGCCGCCGTCGAGCTCGCAGAGAAGCGCGCCGTCGGACTCCCAGGCCCTGAGCTGTACGCTGCGGCTCTCGCCCTCGATGGTCAGGACGTAATCGGCCTGCTCTCCGGGCAGGCCGGAGGCCTCGCCGCCATATGCGAATATGGCGGCGAGCTCGTCTATCTCGGCCGCCTCGTCAAAATACGCAGTCACATTGCCGTACGTGACCGTGACGGACCGGATTTCGGCGACGCAGTCGTCGCCGGAGGCCGGCGCTTCGGTCTCACCGCCGGGCGCCAAATCGTAGTTCTCTATGTCCCTGTCCTCCACGGCGTTGGAGCCCGGAGCTTCGTACTGGGCGCCGGTCACGTTGAACCCGGCAGCCTCCGACTCCGGCCTTTCGTCGCTTGCGGCAGGCAAAAGCATCTTCACTCCCGCGGCTGCCACAAGGGCCAGGCAGGCCGCAAGCGCGGCATAGCGTGCGGCGAACTTTTTGCGCGTTCTCTTTTTCGGCGCGGCCTTTTCCCCTTCCGCCGGCCTGAGCGCGTTCATAACGCCTTCCGTGAAGCCCTCCGGCGCTTCGGTCACGCCGGTCTCATCCGAAAACATTTTTATGGTCTCATAGAAACGGCGGCATTCGGAGCACTGCTCAAGGTGCTCCAAAAGCTCCCGCGTCTCTTCCCGGGACAGCTCCCCGTCGAGATGCGCGCTCGCCATCTCCATGTATTTATCACAGCGGCTCATTTCCCTGCTCCTCCCTTCGTGCGTTTGACGCTTCCGTTTCCGGAATGTTCCCCTCTCGGAGCAGAAAATCACAAAGTTTTTTTCTCGCCCGGAATATACGCGATTTGACCGTGCCCTCCTCAATTCCGAGGACCCTTCCTATCTCCTCATAGCTCAGCCCGTTTATCTCTCTGAGCAGCAATATCTCCCTGTACTGCGGAGAGAGCGTATCCAGTCCCCGCCTGACGCTCTCGCGTATCAGGCTCCTGTCCAGCTGGGCCTCCGGAGAATAGGTCTCGTCCGGGACTTCAAGCTCACCGGTTTCCTCG
Source organism: uncultured Oscillospiraceae bacterium (assembly GCA_944387825.1). Taxonomy (GTDB): domain Bacteria; phylum Bacillota; class Clostridia; order Oscillospirales; family Oscillospiraceae; genus Scatomorpha. The sequence goes on from CALXGL010000236.1 coordinate 7,742, forward strand.
CCTTCGTCGTCGGTCCAGGTCATGGACACCGTGTATTTTTTGGCTCTTGAACGCAGGAAGTCGATGCAGATGTTGCTGGTGAGCCGGTAGAGCCAGACGGAAAATTTGCTGTCGCCTCGGAAGCCGGTCAGCGAATTGAAGGCCCTGATGAAAGCCTCCTGCGCCATATCCCGCGCGTCCTCCTCGTTGCCGACCATGCGCAGAGCCAGGCTGTACACCTTATTCTGATGTTCAAGCACCAGGGTCTCAAAGGCCTCGGTGTCGCCGGAGAGCACACGCTGTACTATCTCCCGCTCCTGTTCTCTGGTCAAACGGTTCACCTCTGTTTTATCAAAGCTGGTTTTTAATTTTCTTCCCGAAGCGGACTTCCCCCGGCGCCGGCAAAAGAAGTCCGCCGGAAATGCATAAACAATAATATTAATTAAATGAGAGCTCCGCGCGTCAGCGAAGATTGAGCTCGGCGAGTTTGAGTATGTGCCTGAGCTCCTCCAGCGTCGATATATGCACGAGCCGGGCCTTATACTCGCCCGAGTGCGGCACGCCGTGGAGGTAATTCGGTATCCTGGCGCGGGCCTCTATGCAGGCCAGACGCTCGCCCTTTTCGGCGGCGGCCGTCTCCACCTGGCGGCAGGCCGTCGCGAGCTTCTCGGCCAGCGGCGGCTCAGGCGGCAGTTCCCGCCCTTCAATCGCCGCGTTTGCCTGGGCGAAGAGCCAGGGGTTTCCGAAGCTGCCGCGGCCTATCATGCAGGCCGCCGCGCCGGTATAGCTGAGGATGCGCGCCGCGTCCTCGCCGGAGAAGACGTCGCCGTTAGCGATAACCGGTATGCCCACAGCCCCGACGACCTCGCGTATCGCGTCCCAGTCGGCGCGTCCCGAGTACATCTGCACCCTTGTGCGCCCGTGGACGGCTATGGCGCTCGCGCCCGCCTGCTCGCAGATTCTGGCCAGCTCCACGCAGTTGACGCTGCCGGCGTCCCAGCCCTTGCGGATTTTCACCGTGACCGGCACGTCCACGGCGCCGGCTACGGCGGAGACTATCTCCCCTGCCAGCTCCGGCGAGCGCATGAGCGCGGAACCGTCTCCGCCCTTGACTATCTTGCCGACGGGGCAGCCCATGTTTATGTCAATGATGTCCGCCCGGCAGAGCTCCAGCGCCTTTCTCGCGCCCTCCGCCATGCTCTCCGGCTCGTGGCCGAAAATCTGCGCCGCCACCGGGCGCCCCATGCGCTCGGGTATGTACAGCAGCGCGGCAGTCTTGCGGTCATTATAGCACAGCGCCTTCGCGCTGACCATCTCCGTATATACCAGCGCGGCGCCCTGCTCAAGGCACAGCGCGCGGAAGGCCGCGTCGCTCACGCCGGCCATCGGCGCGAGCACCGCGCGCCCGGCGAGGTGTACGGAGCCTATATCAAAGCCCTTCACCTGAGCTCCAATCCCACCGGGCAATGGTCGCTGCCCATTATCTCGGGGTAAATCCTCGCGTCCTCGACGCGCTCGCGCAGACGGTCGGAGCAGATAAAGTAGTCGATGCGCCAGCCGACGTTCCTCTCCCTTGCCGCCGCGCGGAAGCTCCACCAGGAGTAAGCGTCACGCCTCTCGGGGTAGAGATAGCGGAAGGTATCGGTAAAGCCCGCGGCAAGCAGCTCGGTCATTTTCCCGCGCTCCTGGTCGGTAAAGCCCGCGTTCATGTGGTTGGTCGAGGGGTTCTTGAGGTCTATCTCCTCGTGCGCGACATTAAGGTCGCCGCACATTATGACCGGCTTGGCCTTGTCCAGCTCCACCAGGTAGCCGCGGAAGGCGTCCTCCCAGGTCATGCGGTAGTCAAGCCGTTTGAGCTCGTTTTGCGAATTCGGCGTATAGCAGCAGACGAGGTAGAAGTCTTCGAACTCGCAGGTGATAACGCGGCCCTCGTGGTCGTGCTCGTCGCGGCCGAGGTTGTAGCTGACTGAGAGCGGCTCTGCGCGCGTGAAGACGGCGGTGCCGGAGTAACCCTTCTTGTCAGCGTAGCACCAGTACTGATGGTAGCCCGGCAGCTCAAGCTCTATCTGCCCGGCCTGGAGCTTTGTCTCCTGGAGGCAGAAAATGTCGGCGTCCAGCTCCTCAAAGCTCTCCATAAAGCCCTTTTTCACCGCGGCGCGCAGGCCGTTGACGTTCCAGGATATAAGTCTCATTCCTCGTCCTCCGTTCTGCTCTCGATGAACTCTCCGGATTTCACCGCCACCAGCCGGTTTATCTTCACGCCCTGCTCCCGAAACTTGGCCTCGTAGTCGGTCATTACCGTGTCCCGCCAGTCGCGCGAGATTTCGCGCAGCTCCCAGCCGCAGAGCCGGTACTGCTCCAGGCTCCACTCGTAGAGCGGGCTGTTGTCGGTCTTGAACCATATCTCGCCGCCGGGCTTCAGAGCGTCCCAGCACAGCTTCTGAAAGCTGGGCGCGGTCAGACGGCGCTTAAACTGCCTCTTCTTCGGCCAGGGGTCGGGGAAGTTGATATAGATGCGGCTCACCTCGCAGGGTGCGAAGCACTCCGCCAGCTGCGCCGCGTCCTGAGCCATAAAGCGCAGGTTGCCGAGCTCGCGCTCACAGCAGCGCTCCATGGCCACCACAAGGGCGTCCGGTACCTTTTCAACGGCGGCGAAGAGCACGCGCGGATTCTGCGCAGCCATGTCGCAGGTAAAGCGGCCCTTGCCGCAGCCGAGCTCCACGTGCAGCTCTCCGAAGGCCGGGTATGCGTCCAGCCAGCTGCCGCGCAGCGCCTCGGGTGAATTCTCCAGCACATGCGCGCAGCGCTCCAGCCTGGGTATGAGGTTCGGTTTTCTACGCATTCTCACGTTGCTTCACACTCCAAATCTATCGAAGTAGATACTACCACACTTCGACTAAAAAAACAACGAAGAAAAGGTTGCAGTTTTTTAAACTAGAGTGTATAATTTTAAAGCTCACTTCCGCCGGCCCGCCGGCTCTTTATGTGAAGCACAAATCCGGGTATTGCGCAGTTGGTAGCGCGCCTGCTTTGGGAGAAACCGCCCGGGCAGTCCCACAATTTCATATCGGGGTGTTGCGCAGTTGGTAGCGCGCCTGCTTTGGGAGCAGGAGGCCCGGGGTTCGAGTCCCCGCACTCCGACCACCTTTTGCAGAAAAACCGCCTATTCTGGCGGTTTTTCTGCGTTTTTGTTCTACTTTTATATTTAGGATGATGGCTGTCCAGCGGTGGTTTCAGAGACAGAAAAGCGGCGGGAGCATGAGCGAGGATTGCGGTTGAAAGCACCAAATCCCTAACCCATCCCTAACTGTATAACTAATAGATTTTTTCTCATCCACACGCTATAATTGAGTTGTACTTATCCGATTTGTATAGCATGAAGATAAAGACACAAATTCATAAAGCCGTATTCTAAGATCATCACTATATCCGATGTTTCCGCCGGTGAACTTAATGCCACAGTGAATATCCGCATACTTCTCACTGCTGATCAGGGTCCTCATAGACTTGGCAGTCCCGTTCTTGGCCTTCACCTCAACAGGGATCAGGGCGCTTGCCGTTCGGACGAAGAAATCCTGTTCCAGAGTAGAATCTTCCCGCTTATAGTAATAGAGTTTATACCCCGCCTTAACCAGTGCTTCGCCAACCACATTTTCGTAAAGCGCGCCCTTATAGACACCGAGGTTTTTGTTGGTCCGCAGATCCTCCTGCGCTTCTTCGTCCAGCATAGCCACAAGCAGGCCGCTGTCGGCAAAGTAGATTTTATACTTTGTATCGTCACAGTTGCCCTGAAGCGGCAGCTCTGGAAAATTCAGGCAATAGCAGATATTGACCATTCCCGCATCATCCAGCCATTCTACACATCCTCTATAGTCACGGAAGCGAGCGCCGGAGGCAACTTTGGAGATTTGAAACTTCTTGTTGTCCTTGGCAAGCTGCACGGGAATGTGGTTGAATACATTCAAGATTCTAGTCTGGTCGATGCCTTCGGCATATTTGCGAATGTCCTCGAGCCATATCATGCCGGGGCGTATTTCTTTGTTTTATGCGGCGCAATTCCTGCGCCACTGTTTTGAGGTGATTGGCCTGTCATCTCCCCCTCAAACCGGGCGGAACATCTTTTAATACCCAGAATCCAATCCCACACAAATCCCAAAAGACGAAAGGGTTTCTTGAAACAAGCAGGGCAAAAGAGTTCTAAAGAGGAACTGCCCAAGCAGAGGAAAGTGCCAAAGAGGGCGGTAGAGTGCCGGCTGAAGATTCAGACACACATTTGGGTACCGGAGGCCGCGAGTTCGAGTCTCGCCACTAGGGCGGGGTGACATGGAGCTCTGTTTTTACGTTGATGCTGAAATCAGCGCTGCATTGCTGTCGGGTGACAGGGCAGTCGGGCTATTGCCTCACTATCACGGAAACACCATTGGGAATGAAGGTCAGGCTC
>CALXGL010000237.1 GCA_944387825.1 uncultured Oscillospiraceae bacterium
TATGATGAAATTGTCTCCGCCGCCGCGGCTTACGGCATAGCGTTCGCCGGAGTGCGTGAGATTGAAGAGCTGAACATTTTGAACGCGACCTACCTGGCCATGAACAGAGCTATTTCTGCCATGGGCGTGGACATAGACCTCGCCCTGATTGACGGCAACAGGGCCTCCGGCGTGGAGTTCCCGAATAGGACCGTCGTTAAAGGCGACGCAAAATGCGCAAGCATAGCCGCCGCCAGCATCCTTGCCAAGGTGACCAGGGACAGGTATATGTACGATTTAGCCGCTGAATATCCTGAGTATGGCTTTGAAAAGCACAAGGGATATGGCACAAAGGAGCACTATGCCGCCATACGCGAGTACGGTCCCTGTCCGGAGCACCGCGTAAAGTTCCTGAGGAAGATGCACTGATGGACAGAAAAAAGCTTGCCGGCCGCACCGCGGAGGCGCAGTCGGCGGAGTATCTCAGGCGCAAGGGGTATGTAATCCTAACCCTCAACTATGCCTGCCGCGGCGGAGAAATAGATATCGTAGCCGAGCAGCCTGCCGGCGGGAAGCTGTTTGGCATCGGCAGAAAACGCGGAGGATATATTGTTTTTGCCGAGGTCAAGATGCGCAGCAGCCGCGATTACGGCGAGGCTCGGGAAGCCGTCGGCTGGCGCAAGCAACAGCGTATACGTCTGGCTGCCGGCGTATATCTGTCCGAGCACCAGACGGCGCTACAGCCCAGGTTTGACGTCATAGAGGCATATCCCTACGGGGACGGCTTCAAATTTAACCATATTGAAAATGCTTTTGAATAGGTGAGAGAGATGGAGTATTTCAGCACGAGGGGACAGGACGAAAAAGTATCTGCCGCAGAAGCCATAATTCGCGGCCTTGCGCCCGACGGCGGGCTTTATGTCCCTGACCATTTTCCGCGGATAACTGAGTCGGATATAGATAGAATGCGCAGTCTGGACTATCGCGGACGCGCGGAAATAATAATGCGCTTGTTCCTTGACGATTTTTCTGCCGGGGAGATTGAGAGCCTTTGCGGCCATGCGTACTCCTCCAACTTCGACTGTCCTGATATTGCGCCGACGCGCTTCGTCGATGAGAACACGGCTTACCTTGAACTCTGGCACGGGCCGACAAGCGCTTTTAAGGATATGGCCCTGCAGATGCTGCCGAGACTTCTCACCGCTTCGCTCAAAAAGCGCGGGGTTTCCCTCGGCGTGTGCATACTTGTGGCCACAAGCGGGGACACGGGCAAGGCGGCGCTGGAGGGATTCGCGGATGTGCCCGGCACACGCATCATGGTCTTTTACCCGCGCGACGGCGTTTCCGATGTGCAGCGCCTGCAGATGGTTACGCAGAGAGGAGAAAATGTCGGCGTATGCGCTGTGGAGGGCAATTTTGACGACGCGCAGACAGGAGTAAAGGCCATATTTTCCGACCGGGCTCTGGCCGGCCGGCTGCGTGAAAAGGGATGGTTCCTCTCGTCGGCCAACTCAATCAACTGGGGACGGCTTTTGCCGCAGATTGCGTATTATTTTTCCTGCTACTGCGACATGATGAACGCCGGCGTAATATCCGCCGGCGGCGAGATGAATTTCTGCGTGCCGACAGGCAACTTCGGCAACATACTCGCCGGCTGGATAGCAAAGCGCATGGGGCTGCCGGTCAAGCGCTTCATCTGCGCAAGCAACGAGAATAACGTCCTTACCGACTTTATAAATACCGGAGTATACGATAAGCGCCGCGATTTCCATTTGACAAGCAGTCCCAGCATGGACATACTCGTCTCCAGCAATCTGGAGCGCCTGCTGTACTTTATAACGAAGGACGCAGGCAAAACAGCCGCTTGGATGCGGTCGCTTTCAGGTGAAGGCCGCTACTTCGTCGGCAATGATGTTCTGAGGGAGATACAGGCCGATTTCGCCGCCGGATATTGCAGCGATGCCGAAGTGCAGGCTGAAATAGCCCGCGTATGGAGCGAAAACGGGTATCTTATCGATACGCATACAGCCGTTGCCAGCGCCGTCCTGGGCGCCTACAGGAAACAGAGCGGAGACATGATTCCTGCTGCGGTAGTTTCCACTGCCAGCCCGTACAAGTTCTGCGCCAGCGTTTTAAACGCGCTGGGCGAAACGGCTGATGCTCCTGGACATGAGCTCATATCCCGGCTGGAGTCCGCGACAGGCACGGCGGCGCCCGCCCCGCTTGCCAAACTCGCTGGGAAGCCGGAGCGCTTCAAGGACTGCATCGCGCCGGAGAATATGACGTCTGCCGTAGAGAAATTCCTGAGCTGATATGTACGGGGCCTCAATGGCCCCGCCGGTTCAGAACCGGGCGTTTTCCCTGGCTTTGAAAGTGGCGCAGCATGTGCCTTCCGTGCTGTGCGCGGTTTTGCCGTCAACTTTGATATGGCGGGCGCTGCAGCCCTTTCCGTTTTCGTTATACTCGCAGTTTTCGGCGTCGCAGCCGATGCTGGAGCCGTGCTTTTTGTTATCGGACATATTCAGAGCCTCCGCTTGTTTTTTTGGCTTTTAGCCTGTCTGTATTATGTGTGCAGCGGAGAATTTTATTCGGAGGTGCGTTTTGGCTCTCTACGCTATAGGAGATCTGCATCTTTCCCTCGGCTGCGACAAACCAATGGATGTTTTCGGCGGACGCTGGTTCAACTATGTGGACAAGCTTGCCGAAGGCTTTTCCGCTCTTGCTTCGGACGACGTTACCGTGCTCTGCGGCGATTTGAGCTGGGGAATGTCGCTTGAGCAGGCGAGGGAGGACTTCATGTTCATTGACCGCCTGCCGGGCAGAAAGATAATTCTCAAGGGAAACCACGATTACTGGTGGAGCACGGCTTCAAAGGCCATGCGTTTCTTCGAAGAAAACGGCATAAGTACGATAGATATCCTGCACAACAACTGCTTTTATTATGGCGATACGGCTCTGTGCGGAACGCGCGGCTGGTTTTATGAGGAGGAACGCTCCGCGTCGCACGACAAAAAGATAATGCAGCGGGAGATTGGCCGCCTTGAAACTTCGCTGAAGGCAGCCGGCGAAAAGAGCAAAATTGTTTTTCTGCACTATCCGCCGAAATTTTTGAACTACGAGTGCCCGGAGATACTGGAGCTGCTTGTGAAATATGGCGTAAGCGAGTGCTGCTACGGTCACATACACGGCAAGGGCTGCCCCGCGGCCTTTCAGGGGGTTAAAAATGGCGTGTCTTTCAGGCTCGTGAGCGCCGATTACCTCATGTTCAAGCCAATTAAGCTCAGAGATTAACATATTTTCATTGCTTTTACCTGCGCAATCTGCTATAATGCTTCCGCATAAATTTGTTGAAAGTTATTTTCACCGATAAATATTTAGGAGGAATCCACCACATGGTCGTCAAGAACGTAGAAAAGAAAGACAACAACACCGCTATCTTCCAGGTTGAAATCGACGCCGACGCTTTTGAGCAGGCCGTCAACAAAGCCTATAAGAAGCTCAAGAACAGCATATATGTGGCCGGCTTCCGCAAGGGCAAGGCCCCGCGCGTGGTTATAGAGGGCATGTATGGCACGGATATTTTCCATGACGAGGCCGTACAGGAGATTGCCCCCGAGGCGTTCGAGTTCGCCGTCAAGGAGGAAAATCTCGACACCGTCGGAACTCCGTCCGTGGCTGACTATAATGTCGATGACGCGAAGGCCTGCACCATCACCTTTACGACCGACCTCTACCCGGTGGTGACTCTCGGCGAGTACAAGGGCCTTGAGGCCCCGTATGCCGAGCCCGCCGTTACCGACGAGGAGATTGACGCGCAGCTTGCCGACATGCAGAAGCGCAACGCCCGCTATATAGACGTTGACCGCGCTGCCCGGACCGGGGACACCGTTGTCCTCGATTTCGAGGGATTTGCGGACGGCGTCGCTTTCGAGGGCGGCAAGGGCGAAAACTATACGCTTGAGCTCGGTTCCGGTACGTTTATCCCCGGCTTCGAGGAGCAGCTTGTCGGAATGGAGAAGGAAAAGGACGGCGAGGTCCACGTCACCTTCCCCGAGCAGTACGACCCGAAGCTGGCCGGCAAGGACGCCACCTTCAAGGTCAAGCTCCACGCCGTACGCGAGGCGCAGCTTCCCGAGCTCGACGACGAGTTCGCCAAGGACGTGAGCGAGTTCGACACTCTCGACGAGTATAAGGCCGACCTCAAGGCCAAGGCCCTCGAGCGCAAAACCGAGGCTGCCGAGGCCGACTTCAAGAATGCGGTCGTCTCCGCCGCTATAGACAATATGACCGTTACCGTGCCTGAGAGCATGATAGCCGAAAAGACCGACGAGTTCCTAAACAACTATGCCGACAGTATGGGCCTGCCCCGCGGACGTGTTTCCCGCGAGGACCTTGTCAAGAGCCTCGGCTTTACCGAAGAGGCCTTTGCCGCTATGATGCGTCCTGCCGCGGAGCAGCAGGTTAAGGCCGACCTCCTCTTTGACGCCGTCGCCAAGGCCGAGAATATCGAAGCCGGCGACGAGGACAAGGAAGAGTTCTACAAGAAGCTTGAGGAGGATTACGGCGAACAGGCCGAGACCCTCAAGAAAATGATTAACGAAGAGCTTATGATGCAGGATATCGTGCGCCGCAAGGCTGCCGACGTGCTGTATTCCAGCGCCGTAAAAACCGAACCCAAGCCCGAGGAGCCCTCTGAGGAAGCTCACGAGGAAGAAGCTCCTGCGGAGGAAGCTAAGGACTAATCAGTCCCGTATTCGGTTAAGCTCATTTGTGGTATATAATTCAAGGAGGAATATAAATGAGTTTAGTACCGTATGTAGTGGAACAGACCTCGCGCGGCGAGCGTTCCTATGATATCTTTTCCCGCCTGCTGAACGACCGTATAGTCATGCTGTGCGAGGAAGTAAACGCAACGACGGCAAGCCTTGTCGTTGCGCAGCTGCTGTACCTGGAAGCGCAGGACCCGGACAAGGATATACAGTTCTACATCAACAGCCCCGGCGGTTCCGTTACCGACGGCATGGCCATCTATGACACCATGCAGTACATCAAGTGTGATGTCTCCACAATATGCATCGGCATGGCCGCTTCCATGGGTGCGTTCCTGCTCTCCAGCGGTACAAAGGGCAAGCGCCTGGCGCTTCCCAACGCTGAAATAATGATACACCAGCCCAGCGGCGGTACCCAGGGACAGGCCAGCGACATCAAGATACAGGCGGAGTGGATGCTGCGCACGCGCGAAAAGCTCAACCGCATCCTTGCCGAGAATACGGGCAAGAGCATAGAGCAGATTGCGATTGACACCGAGCGCGACAACTTCATGCCCGCTGAGGAAGCTGTGAAGTACGGCCTTATAGACAAGGTCATCTATAAGAGATAAGCGGTTTGTTAGGATAGCTGCGGTAATTCCGCGCGAGAGGTGAAAAATGGCAAGAAACGACAACAGGGAAATGCCGAGATGCTCATTTTGCGGCAAACCGCAATCCCTTGTCAACCGTCTCATAGCAGGCAACGGTTCTTATATCTGCGACGAATGCGTCAGGCATTGCACGGAGATACTCGGCGAGTATTATGCTTTTGAAGAGCCGGCAAAGAATAACGCGGCGAACGGATTGGCGGATTTTGAGCATTTGCCGAAACCCGCTGAGATTTGTGCGCATCTGGATGAGTATATCATCGGGCAGGAAAGGGCAAAGATTGTGCTCAGTGTGGCTGTGTACAACCACTATAAGCGCATTCTGCACCTGGAAGCCGCGGCCGGAAAAGACGAAAGCGAAAGCGTAGAGCTCCAAAAGAGCAATATACTGCTCATCGGGCCTACCGGTTCCGGCAAAACGCTTTTTGCGCAGACTCTGGCAAAAATGCTTGGAGTGCCTTTCGCCATAGCCGACGCCACAACGCTTACCGAGGCCGGATATGTTGGCGAAGACGTTGAGAATATACTGCTGAAGCTGCTTCAAGCCGCTGACTTCGACGTGGAAAAGGCCGAGCATGGCATAATTTATGTCGATGAGATTGACAAAATCGCGCGCAAGAGCGAAAACACATCCATAACCAGGGATGTGTCCGGCGAAGGCGTACAGCAGGCGCTTTTGAAGCTGCTCGAAGGCACTGTCGCCTCTGTTCCGCCGCAGGGCGGAAGGAAGCATCCGCATCAGGAGTTTATCCATGTGGACACAACTAACATTCTGTTCATCTGCGGCGGCGCGTTTGACGGACTGGACAAGATAATTGAACGGCGCACCGACCGCAAGAGCCTTGGATTTGGCGCGGATATCAGAACTGCGGCTGAACGCGATGTTGGCGAGCTTATGCGTGAGGTGCAGAGCCACGACCTTTTGAAATTCGGCATTATTCCGGAGCTCATTGGACGTCTGCCGGTGGTGACCAGCCTGGACAGCCTCAATCGCGGCGATTTGGTGCGCATACTGACCGAGCCTAAGAATGCTCTTACCAAACAGTATGAGCTGCTCCTCGGCTATGATGGAGTTACGCTGGAGTTCGAGCCGGAGGCGCTTGAGGCAATTGCCGATAAGGCGATAGAAAAGCGAATCGGCGCCAGAGGCCTGCGCAGTGTAATGGAACAGGTTATGACGGGCATAATGTATAAGGTGCCGTCTGATTCCAGCATAGAAAAGGTCATAGTCACCGCTGACTGCGTACGCAATTCCACAGAGCCCATGGTTATACACAAGGCCTCGAAAGGCGAGAGCGCATAACCCGGGCCAAATAAAGAATCTGGGGGGACGGAGGCTTTCCGTCCCCAGTGTTTATATAAGCTTTCCGCATATTGGAAAGGAGCGTTTGCATGAGCGAATACGAGTTTAATACCCAGAGGTCAATGCCCGTGATGCCCCTGCGTGGACTTTCTGTGTTTCCGGGTATGCTCCTGAACTTTGACGTTGAGAGACCTATGAGTGTCGCTGCGCTGAATATTGCCATGGGGGAGGACCAGATTATCTTTCTCACCGCGCAAAAGGACATGACAAAGGACATTCCGTTTCTCAATGATATCTATAAAATAGGCACGGTCTGCCGTATCAGACAGACACTGAGGCAGCCGAGCGGCAAAACCGTTCGCATAATGGTTGAAGGAATAGGCCGAGGACGCATCGGCTCACTTATAACGGATTCACCATGCCTTTATGCGGAGATTGAGCCCGTACCGGACATTGAGGAAAAGCGCTCCGTAAAGATTGAGGCGCTCATGAGACGCTGCGTCTCCCTCTTCGGCCAATATGCGGAGGCCAGCGGCAATATGCCGCCTGAGCATCTGATAAATCTCGCGGCCAGCACGAATCCGGCCTATATTTCTGACTTTGTGGCGCAGAATGTATACCTGAAGCCTGAGGAAAAGCAGTCGCTGCTTGAGGAGCTTCGCCCTTCAAGGCGGCTTGCGCGCCTTTGCGCGCTGACCACCAGAGAGCTAACTCTTCTGGGCATTGAACGCGATATAAACGAGAGCACGCAGGAGCAGATGAACCGCAATCAGCGCGAGTATTTCCTGCGTGAGCAGATGAAGGTTATCCAGAGCGAGCTTGGGGACGATGACTCGCCGCAGGAACTGGATGAGTACAGGGAAAAAATAATTACTCTCGGCCTTGAGAAAGACGTAGAGGAAAAGCTGCTTAAAGAGGTGTCCCGGCTTTCGCGCCAGCCGTTCGGCAGCGCAGAGGCCAGCGTCATAAGGGGATACCTGGACACCTGCCTTGAAATACCCTGGAATAAGTACTCGAAAGAAACGCTGGATATCAGGAAAGCTCAGAAAATTCTTGACGAAGACCACTACGGCCTCGACAAGGTTAAGGAACGCATAATTGAATTCCTGGCCGTCCGATCCCTGGCTCCAAATATGAAGGGAATGGTTCTCTGCCTTGTAGGCCCCCCGGGAACAGGCAAGACCAGCATAGCCATGAGCGTAGCCAGAGCAACTAACCGCAAGCTCAGTCACGTCGCCCTGGGCGGAGTGCACGATGAAGCTGAAATACGCGGCCACCGTAAAACGTATATCGGAGCTATGCCGGGGCGGCTTGTGAGCGGCCTCATTCAGGCGGGAAGCATGAATCCCGTTATGGTGCTCGACGAAATAGATAAGCTCGGAAGCGACTACCGCGGCGACCCGTCCAGCGCTCTGCTGGAGGCTCTGGATGTTGAGCAGAACAGCAAATTCAGAGATAATTATATGGAGATTCCCATAGACCTTTCTGAAGTGCTGTTTATAACTACCGCCAACACAACGGAGAGCATTCCGCGTCCATTGCTGGACCGTATGGAAGTAATTGAACTGACCAGCTACACTGATGAGGAAAAGCTCATGATAGCGAAGCAGCACCTGCTTCCCAAAGAGAGAAAGCGGCATGGGCTTACCGGGAACACGCTCAGAGTGAGCGACGACGCTGTACGGGAAATTATTTCACTCTACACCAGGGAGAGCGGCGTCAGGCTGCTTGAACGCGAGCTTGCGGCCCTGTGCCGGAAGTGTGCCGCCGGTATAGCCAAAGGCGAATACAAGTCGCTGACAGTGCGCGCCGGCAGGCTCGAGCCCCTGCTTGGACCGGCCAAATATAAGCCGGACGCTATCTACCCCAGAGACGAGGTCGGCCTTGTTCGCGGTCTGGCGTGGACTGCCGTCGGAGGAGAGGTGCTGGACGTAGAGGTTGGCGTTGTAGAGGGCAGCGGGCATTTGGAGCTTACGGGCAACCTTGGCAACGTGATGAAGGAGAGCTGCAAGGCCGCCATCACATATATACGGTCCCGCGCCGGAAAGCTCGGAATTGACCCTGAATTTTATAAAAATCGCGACATCCATATCCACTTTCCTGAGGGCGCCGTGCCTAAGGACGGCCCCAGCGCCGGCATCACGATATGTATAGGCGTCATCAGCGCGCTCACGGGCATACCTGTGCGGCGCGACCTGGCCATGACCGGAGAAATCACCCTGCGCGGGCGGATCCTGCCCATAGGCGGGCTGAAGGAAAAGACCATGGCGGCGCTCCGAGCCGGCGTAAGTACGGTGATAATACCCGCGGGAAATGAGCCGGACCTCGATGAAATCGACCAGACCGTCCGCAGCAGCCTGAAGTTCGTGACTGCCGACCATGTGGACGCAATATTGGATACGGCGCTCAACCGGCTGGATAAGCAGCCGCAGCAGGCTGTGTCCGCTGTGCCTCAGCAGCACAAGGCAGAAAATGCGGCCAGAATAGGACAATAATATGACAGTCAATCTGAACAAAGCCGAGTTCGTACGCTCTGCGGCGAACAGTTCGAGCTTTATCCGCGACGGAAAGCCCAGTATAGTTTTTGCGGGCAAGTCCAACGTCGGAAAAAGCTCCGTAATAAACCGGATTCTGAACCGCAGGAATTTTGCGCGTGTCGGCGCTCAGCCCGGAAAGACCATACATGTCAATTATTTTGCCATAGACGGCAAGTGCTGGTTTATAGACCTTCCCGGATACGGCTACGCTGCGGTAAGCAAGGCGGAGCGGGACCGCTGGGGCAAGCTGATGGAATCTTTCTTTGCGGAAAGCGAACGTATAAGCCTCGGCGTCCATATTGTCGATGCCAGGCACAAGCCTACCGGCGACGATGTAACCATGGCAGAGTGGTTCAAAAGTTCCGGCCGTCCGTTTGTTGTTGTTGCTAATAAGACGGATAAAATCTCCAAAACTGCTGCAGAAAACAGCATGTCCGTTATCAGAGACACGCTTGCCCTGCCAGAAAGCGTAAAGCTTATCCCTTTTTCCGCGGAAAAAGGAAGCGGCAGGGGAGAGCTTCTGAGCGAAATAATGTCAGTGATATAAACAAACACCCGGCCAAGCCGGGTGTTTGTTTATCGTCTGCCGCCGCCTCCGCCGGCATGGCCTCCACCGCCGAAGCCGCCTCCGGAGAAGCCGCCTCCAAAGCCGCCTCCGCCGAAGCCGCCGCCGTGAAAACCTCCGCCGCCGCCCGGCGGGAAAGGAGGACGCGGGCCGCGAGGGCCTCTGGGCCCGCCGCAGAAAAAGAACATGGGCACGCCGCCGTAGCGCCGCCGCCTGTAATAGCTGCCGCCGCCGGCGAAAACCAGCAGCACAAGCACAAAGAACAGCACGACTAAGACGACGAAGACGCCGACATGGAACGCGCCCGAGGTCTGGGTCAGCGCCCCATCTGAGCTGCCGCCGTAGAGTTCGACGCCATAGAGACTCTCGTAGACGTCAATCAGGTGAGGAAAAAGCGTGGCGACCGCCTCATCGTACCTTCCGGCATCGGAATAGGGCCAGAAGTACTCGTCCAGCAGTTCGTTGACATCGCCGGTGGATATTCGGCTCGAAAGCCCGGAGCCGAGCGCCAGCCAGCCTCTGTCCTCCATGACGACATGCAAAAGCAGCATGCCGTTGTTGGCGCTCTTATCGCCAACGCCCCACTCGTTCATCAGCAGCCAGGCGTACTGCTCTGCATCCATGCCCTGAGGCAGATAGTTGATTGTTACGACGCAGATTTGAGCGCCGCTGCACTCCTGCTCCAAAGGACCGGAGGCGTTTATAATCAACTCCTTTGTGCTGTCGGAGAGTGTGCCTGCGTTGTCGGTGACATAGAAGTCAGGACCCGGGGCTATTATTTCATCCGAGGCCAGCGCCGCCGTGCCCAGTGACAGGCAAAGTGCGGTGGCCAGAATAATCATAAAAGCTTTTCTCATAATCTCAGTTGAAAGTTTCGGGCGGGTTTACGCCGGCGAACTCCGCCAGCTCTCTGGTCGGGAATTTGTTGTAGGTGCTGCGCATAAACTCAAGCACTTCGCTGTTATAGCTGTTTTCGTCAATCATCTTTTGCGCTCCATTGAAGGCGGTGGAATACTCGTCTACCAATTCCTGCTCCTCAGCTGTGAGATTATAGAGCTCAAGGGTCCTGAGCGCTCGGGCAAATTCATCGTTTAGATCGTCGTTCGCGTATTTCATCGAGGCAATATCCGCTCCTTCGCAGGCCCAGATAAGGTAATCGCGATCATAGTACAGCTCTTCGGCAGCTGCTTCGTCGTATTTTACAAGCACCGTCCACACGCCGTTGGACGCAGACAGCTTCTCCTGCAGGCGCGAATAAATGCTGCGCTGGCCGTCTACGTTCGTGAAAAAGCTGTCCTCTACTGCGTCAACCTCCTCACCGAGCTTGCTGCTGGTGTTAAAAGACAGTATGCCTCCGCAGAAAATAACGGCAAGTATAATTGCGACGAGAGGCTTTTTGAAAAAATCCATCAAAATCAACCCCTAAGCTCAAGGAGCTTCTGCTTGAGTTCTCCTTCAATACGGCCCAGCTCCACCTCGGCCTCAGCGCGTTTGGCCGCGCCGTCGGCCTGTATCTGCCGCACTTCCTCAAGCGTGCTTATCAGCTCCTGATTTGTCTTTTGCAGCGTCTCGATGTCCACTATGCCGCGCTCGGATTCCCTGGCTATCTCAACGCTGCCCTGGTGCAGTTTTTCGGCGTTCTGCTGCAGCAGCCTGTTTGTAACATCGTTTACTTCCCGCTGGGCCTCCATGGCCTGCTGAGAGTGGTGAAGCGTAAGCGCCATGACCATCTGGCTCTTCCAGAGAGGTATGGTGTTTACAATACTGGAGCGTATTTTCTCGGCCATTACGGAGTCGTTGGACTGTATCATGCGAATCTGCGGAGCCATCTGTATGGAAATCATGCGTGTGAGCTCCAAATCGTGCAGTTTCTTCTCGAAACGGCCTATCATATTGGCAAAGTCGTTCGCCGCCTGCGCGTCCTCTGCCTTGCCGGATTCCCTGGCCCTGGCTTGCATGGCGGGCAGCTCCTCCTCGCGCAGATTCTTGCACTTCAGCTTTCCGGCGAGTATATACATTGTAAGCTCTTTATAGTACTGCTGATTTTTCTCGTACATCTTGTCCATCATGGCGATGTCCTTCATCAGCGTGACTTCGTGCTTTTCAAGTTCGGCAGTTATCT
>CALXGL010000238.1 GCA_944387825.1 uncultured Oscillospiraceae bacterium
CCTCCGTAACAACGCCCTCGGCGCCTATGACCCGGTCTGCGTTCGTGGCTACGCGCCGGCCGTTCAAATACTTCAAAGCCAGGGGGCGGGTCAGCCACAGCGTCAGCAGACTCACGGCAAGGAACCAGACGGCCTGCAGCCAGAGCGGCGCGTTGAAGAGGGCCGCAATAAGCGCGGCAAGCGCGCCGAGAGCGAACCAGATGCACACGAGCGGCGCCGTCAAAGCCTCGATAATAAGCAGCAGCACCATAATGGCAAGCCAGACAAGAGCCATGTTTTCGGCTAACAGTTCAAGCATTTTGAACTCCTTTCACTTGTATGTCCCGGATGTAACTATTCTATCCCAAATCACTTCGCATGGCAATAGGAATTGTGCGTTATGATTGAATTATGAACTTTTCGTCAAAAGCGCGGAAACCCTCTTTACTTTTACGCACTGAAGATATAATATATTAAAAACGCAACTAATACTTTAAAGCAAGATGACTACTACTATTTTCAAGAGGTGTACGATGAATAAACAGAACAAAAAGCCACGCCGCGACGATATGTATGAAGCCATACTGACGCTTGAGACAGTCGAGGAGTGCAAGCGTTTCTTTGACGACCTCTGCACTGTTACCGAGCTGCAGGCCATGGAGCAGAGATATCAGGTGGCGGTCTACCTGAATCAGGGCATGATTTACAATGAAATACTGGAGAGGACAGGGGCGTCCAGCGCCACGATTTCGCGAGTGAACCGCAGCCTGCAGTACGGCGCGGACGGCTATGAGGTGGCCTTTGAACGCCTCAAGGCGGCGGGAAAATTCGGTGTTGAAAAGCAGACGGACGAATGAGTTCCTACGAAGCTCTGGCACCCTGGTATGACGCACTTACGCGGGATGTGAACTACGAGCGCTTCGCAGATTTCTACGAAGCGCTCTTTCGCGAGGATGGCGGAGAGTTTTCACTGCTGCTGGACCTGTGCTGCGGGACGGGCACGCTTGCGCTCATAATGGCCTCGCGCGGCTATGACATGATTGCCGCCGACGGGAGCGGGGATATGCTTATGGCCGCGAGGGAAAAAGCTTACGCTTCCGGCGGCCCGATGCCGCTTTTTATCTGCCAGGGCGCAGGGAAACTGGACCTGTACGGCACGGTTGACGCGGCGTACTCATCTCTCGACTCGCTGAACTATGTGCCTTTTCCCGAGCTGGAAGAGTGTTTCGCAAGGCTCAGAAACTTCGTGCGGCCCGGCGGGCTTTTCATATTTGACCTGCGCACGCCGGAGTTCCTGCGCTCCATGGACGGAAGTGTCTCCGTTGACGAAACCGACGATGTGCTCTGCCTGTGGCGTGGGCGCTTTGATGAGAGCGCGTGCGCGCTGCGCTACGGCATGGATATCTTCGAGCGTGAGGAGGGCGACTTGTACCTCCGCTCAAACGAGGAGCACACGGAATATGCCCATGAGCCGGAGAAGGTAATGGCGGCGCTGGAATCCGCCGGCTTTACGGAGCCGCGCTTCTGCCCCGAAGGACCGATGGCGGGCCCGGACAGGGTGTTTATTGTATGCAAAAGAGGTAATTGACATGGACCAGATAGTAAGGGCCGTCACGGCGGACGGTTTTGTGAAAATCTCCGCCGTCACCGCGCGCGATACGGTAGAGCGCGCTAGACAGATACATGATTTGAGCCCCACAGCCTGCGCGGCTTTGGGGCGGACGCTCTGCGGCGCGAGTATGCTCGGCGAGCTCATGAAGGAGGACGACGCCTCGCTGACCATACGCGTCAACGGCGGCGGGCCTGCGGGCAGCATCATAGCGGTAAGCGACTCGAACGGCAACGTCCGCGGGTATGTGACAAATCCTCAGGCCGACTTGCCCACGCGCCCCGACGGCAAGCTTGACGTCGGCGGCCTGGTCGGGCGGGACGGCATGCTGACCGTCAGCCGCGACATAGGCCTGAAGGAGCCCTATGTCGGCTCTGTGGAGCTTGTGACGGGCGAAATAGGGGAGGACCTTGCGCAGTACATGGTTGAAAGCGAGCAGATACCCTCCGCGGTTGGCGTGGGCGTGCTCATAGATACCGACAGGACCGTCAGGGCGGCGGGCGGCTTTATCGTCCAGCTCATGCCCGGCGCGCCCGAGAGCCTCATAGAGAAGCTCGAGACGAACATCCTCTTCATGGACCAGCTTACAACAGTGCTGGACGAGGACGGGATAGACGCGGTGATAAGCCAGGTGCTGTTTTCGCTCGACCCGCGGGAGGCGGAGCGGCATCCGATAGAATACCGCTGCTCCTGTTCACGCGAGCGCATCACGGAGGCGCTCAGATCCGTCGGCCGCGCGGAGCTCCTGGACATGGCCGCCGAAGGCAGAAACACCGAGGTCACCTGCCAGTTCTGCGACAAAGTTTACGAGTTCACCCCCGCCGAGCTGACAGACCTGGCCGCTCAGCCGGAGGAAGAATAGTATTGAAACGCCCGGACAGAATCATGTCCGGGCGAATATGCCTTTTCGACGGCAAAAAAGCCCTGAGCGAAAGCTCAGGGCTTTTTCTGGAGGCGCCATCCGGATTTGAACCGGAGAATCGGGGATTTGCAGTCCCCTGCCTTACCACTTGGCTATGGCGCCGTCGTCGGTTTGCTTCTGCAAGCTCCGATTTCCGCCTGTGTCGGGAGGCGAAA
>CALXGL010000239.1 GCA_944387825.1 uncultured Oscillospiraceae bacterium
CCCGGGTTATGAAGGAGTTCAGCGCCATGTCCTGGCTCTTGAACGGCGCCACGCGCAGGCCGTCCTGCTTGAAAATACGGCACAGTCCGGCCGCGAGCAGGCTCTTGCCGGCGTTGGACATGGTGCCCTGTATCATTATGCTCTTTGCCATTATTGCTCCTTTCCGCACACGAGCTTCATCGCGTCCATCAGCATTTCGTTTTCACTGTGCAGGCGCACCGCTATGCGGTACCAGCCCGGGCCGAGACCGCAGAAATTGGCGCAGCTGCGTATCTGCACGCCCTGCTCCAGCAGCGCCTCGCGCAGGCCCTCCGGCCCCTTGAAGAGCAGGAAGTTCGCGTCGGAGGGACAGACCTTGAAGCCGAGCCGCTCCAGCCCGCGCCTCAGCCGCTCGCGTTCTATGGGTATGAGCTCCCTCGTCTTCTTCAGGAATCCGCTCTCGCGCAGAGCCGCCACTCCCGCGGCCTGAGCCGGAGCGGACACGTTCCACGGCTGGCAGGTCTTGGACATGGCCCCGAGCAGGCGGCTGTCCGAGCTGAGGCAGTAGCCCAGACGGACGCCCGCCATGCCGTAGCTCTTCGTAAAGGCCTTGAGTATGAGAAGCTGGGGGAAATCACCCAGGTATTTCTTCAAACTTATCCCGCCGTCGGCGAGGTCGAGAAAGCACTCGTCTACGAGCAGGCGGGAGTTCAGCTCCCTGCACAGCAGGAGTATCTCCTCCAGCAGGGGATATGCTATCAGCCGGCCGGTCGGGTTGTTCGGATTGCAGAGGAACACCGCCTCCGGCCTCTTTGATTTTAAATGCTCCAGAAAGCCCTTGTCAAGCTCAAAATCGCGGCGGCTGTCCAGCACGTACCTCTCCGCGGTACAGCCTATGCGGGAAAGCCCCAGGGAGTACTCGGAGAAGGTGGGCGCGGGCTCCGCCGCCGAAGCCGGCTTCACGGCCTCGCAGTAGGAGTATATCAGCTCCGCCGCCCCGCTCCCGCACAGGACGAAGTCCTCCGGCACCCGCTCGAACTCGGATATGGCTCGCACCAGAGAACGGCAGTACGGGTCCGGATAGCGGTGCAGCTCCGGCAGGCAGGCGCGTATGGCCTCGAGCACGCCCTCCGGCGTTCCAAATGGGTTCGTATTCGCAGAGTAGTCCAGCAGTATTTTGTTTTTTCCGTAGACGTCCCCGCCGTGCGGGTTTTCGGTCCGGTAGAGCATTGCGGCTCATCTCCTTAGAGTATTACAATGACGGTCAGCTTGACGGCGCAGCTCAGGAGCAGGGCGAGCGCCGCGGCGCCGTACATGATGCGGCAGGCGCGCGGTATGTCCTCGTGCTCTATCTCACGCAGGCCGTCTCCTATGTACTTCTTGCGGTGCAGTACCCCGTGGTACCACGCGTCGCCGGCGAGGCGCAGGCCCAGCAGGCCCGCGCAGACGGATTCGGTCTGCGCCGAGTTCGGGCTAGCGTGGTTGAAGCGGTCCCTGCGGAATATCCGCCAGCCGCCGCCGAGGTCGAAGCCCAGCAGGCCGCCGGCGGCGAGCATGAGCAGGGCGGACAGCCTCGCCGGTATGTAGTTCACGACGTCGTCCGCCTTCGCCGGTACGAGCCCTATGTCCTTATAGGGCGGCTCGGTGTAGCCGAGCATGGAGTCCATGGTGTTCACGGCCTTGTAGAAAAAGCCCAGAGGCGCGCCGCCCAGAGCCGTGAACAAAAGCGGCGCGACTACGCCGTCGGAGGTGTTTTCCGCCACGGTCTCCACCGCGGCGCGTGTGACGCCCGCGTCGTCCAGCCCGCCGGTGTCCCTGCCGACTATCATCGACACCGCGCGTCTGGACCTCTCTATATCTCCGCTCTCGAGGGCTTGGAACACCTTCATGCTCTCGTCTTTCAGCGACTTTGTGGCCAGTATCTGCCAGCACATGACGGTCTCAACGCACAGCCGGAGCCACGGGCTGACGGCGGCGCAGAGCCGGAGCAGCAAAAGGGGGAGCAGGAGGGAGGCGGAGGACACGAGCAGCCAGAGCACGGCGCCCGCGGCCCGCTCGCCGGCGGGAGTGGCCGGAAACACGCGGCGCAGGGCGCGCTCGCCGAGCGAGACGCCTCTGCCTATGAGCACGACGGGGTGGGGCAGGCCGTGGGGATCGCCCGCGGCGAGGTCTATGAGAAAGCCGAGCACGAGCGCGGCGAGCGACCACATCATGACTCAGCGCCTCCCGCCTGCATGGTGAATATGTAGATGGGGTTCTGGCCGGTCATGAGGTGGTACGGCCCGGCCCTGCGGCTCTTGGCCACGCTCACGGAGACGGCCTCTGTCTCGGTAAACGGCAGCTCCTTCATACAGCGGGTGAGCTCCGCTACGGACTCCAGCGAAATGGCCGTCGCAACGACGCGCACGCCGGGGTTTTTGCGGAGCAGGAGCTCCAGTACCTCCCGGATATTGCCGGAGCTTCCGCCGATCAACGCGTGGGTCGGCGCGGGCAGCTCCCCGCAGGCCTCGGGCGCGCTGCCCGCGACCGCGGTCAGGGCCCCCGCGGAAAACAGCTCGGCGTTGCGCCTCAGAAGC
The DNA here is from genome assembly GCA_944387825.1 of uncultured Oscillospiraceae bacterium. Classification (GTDB taxonomy): domain Bacteria; phylum Bacillota; class Clostridia; order Oscillospirales; family Oscillospiraceae; genus Scatomorpha. Next base: position 2,556 of record CALXGL010000239.1, read on the forward strand.
TCCGCCGCAGCGGGCTT
>CALXGL010000240.1 GCA_944387825.1 uncultured Oscillospiraceae bacterium
TCGTCTTGCCCAGCTTGCGGTCGGCGCGTATCATGGTCCAGAGGATGTCGACCGTGTCGGAAATCATGGCGTTGAGGGCGTGGCGGTCGCAGCGGAGCATGAGCCCGCGGTCGCCCGCTATCCACTTATCCACCATGTGCGGCGCGGCGAGATATGCGCTCAGCCAGCGGTAGCGCCAGAAGGCGCGCAGTATGCGCACGGGGTTCTTGGCCGCGAAGGCGCCCATCTTCAGCCAGGTGGCCAGCCACCAGCCGAAGTCGTAGGCCGTGTCCGCGACGCCGCGCCATTCGCGCCGGTCGAGAATATTGGTGCCATCTATGTAGCGGTCGCCTATGTAATGGCAGGGGCCGTCACCCTTGAGGAAGCTTTTGAGCGTCGGGTAGCGCTCTTTAAAGGGTCTCTTTTTCATGCTCGCACCTCCTTAGATAGCGCCCTGGATGCGCTTTATCTCCAGTGACTCTACAAATGCCTGGAAACGCGTGCGCAGCTGGCCCGCCGCGGCGGTGGTGTAGTCGCGCTCTATCTGGCAGACCGGCAGCGTTCCCGGCACGGCAAAGCCCTCGGTAAGCCATATGGCGTCCTGTGCGCGCTCGTAGCCCCAGTATTCGCAGAACTTCATGCTCTCGACGATAAGGCCCTCTGCGCCGAACTCCTTCGCCTTTTGGTAGACGTAGTTCTTGCGCTCGACAAGGGCCTGCGGGCCCATGGCGCGCGGGCAGTGGTTGTTCCAGAGGTAATGCCGCGCTATGGCGTGCAGCGGCGTCTCGCCCTCGCGGAGCTCTATCTCCTCGCGGCCCGGCATGGTGCCGAAGCAGTATCTGTCGGCTACCACTATGGCCCCGGCCATCTCAAGCATCTTGGTGAACTCGGGGTCGTCTATCTCGCTGCCCACGACCATGACGCGCGCCCGGAACCAGGGCTTTGACTCCGGCTCGCGGGTCTGGAGCTCCTCCAGCGTCTCTTTGAGCAGGGGCAGCAGCTTGTCCTTGGGACAGGTGAGGCTGCACAGCTGCATGACCGCAAACTCGTAGCCGGTTATGACAGGGTTTTCAGCCTTGCGCAGCTCGCTCATGGCGTTTATGACGCGGCAGAGCTCATTGTGCTGCTCTATGGCGGCCATCAGCGCTGCGTCGGAGAAATCCACGCCGTATACGCGCTCGAGCGGCTCCACAACCTTCTGCCTGAGCTGGCGCTCATAGTAGCCCTCGTGCCACTCGCTGCGGTTTATGGGCATGTCGAGGCAGGAGACAAAGAACTTCTCGTTGGGAATGAGCTCACAGTAGTCGAAGTACTGCTCCATGCGGTTCATCGTCGTGCAGCACTCCTGGCCCAGCAGGGCGGCGATGAAGTTGTACCCGCCCTCAAAGGCGCGTTCGAGTATGCTCTTGGAGTAAGGACATGAGCGGTTGGTCATGTAGTACGTCGCCATGTCCGGACTGACACAGCCGGGCGCGCGCAGGCGCACGCCGAAGCATCCGGGTACGTCCAGCAGCACCTCCGGTATGTGCGAGCAGTTGTAGGCGAGCGCAAGCCTCCCCTCGGCGCAGGCTGCTTTGACCAGGTCGTTGTTGGCCGCGCGCAGCAGCTCCTCGAACTCAATCATGTGTTTCAGGTCCCGCAAAAATATCCCCCCTGTGTTTCAAATATATGGTCAGACCAGAATGTACCCAAATAGCAAAAAAGCCCGGCGTGCAGCGCCAGCCATATTTTCTGAAACGCCGCCCGTCAGGGCACATGTCTGCTGTTTGACCAATATTACTGCTGTTATTATAGCAATATACTGTCAATACGTCAATGTTTTTGTGAATGAATAGACACTGTTCATAAAAAAAGCCCTCCGAGTTCTCGGAGGGCTTCAAGCGTATTTGTCAGAAGGGGAGGCCCTTCATGCCGGTAAGCTTGCTCATATTGCTGCTGCTGGCGTCATCGACCTTGCGCAGGGCCTCGTTTACAGCCGCAATGACAAGATCCTGGAGCATTTCGACGTCCTCGGGGTCAACCGCGTCGGGCTCTATCTCAAGCGCCGTCAGCTCACGCTTGCCGCTTACGGTGGCCTTTACAACGCCGCCGCCGGCCGTGGCGCTGAAGCTGCTCTGCTCGAGCTCGGCCTGCATCTTCGCCAGCTCGGCCTGCATCTTCTGGGCCTGCTTCATCATATTGGCCTGGCTCATGCCGCCCATGCCGCCATAGCCGCCGCGAAATCCGCCTTTTGCCATATTATTTTCCGTCCTTTCTGATAAACTGAACCTCACGGAATTCACGCAGCTCATCAAGACTGCGCTGAGCCGCTTCCGCCGCATCGCCCATAGGCAGCAGACGGACATTTATGTCGCGCCCGCACAGCTCCGAAGCGGTGCGTTTCAAAATCTCGAGATTGTTTGGTGTGTTCAAGCCGGGGTAAAGTACGGTGGGGGAGAGGTATATTGTCAGGACGCTGCCATGCAGCTCGCCGCTCGCGTCGGCGGGGGAACGGAATAATACGCCGTAGCCGACGCCGAGCCTCGGCACGGTCTTTTCCACGTACAGGCCCCAGTCAAAGCCGTCCTGTGAGGCGCAGCGCGCGTCCTGAGCGGGCTCCTGCGGAGCTTCGGAGTGCTTATCTGCGGCGGGGCAAACCGGCGCAGGCTCGACGGTACGGCCGGAGCCTTCGTCCCACGGCGCGTCCTCGTCCCCGGGCGGAGGCGGCGCGTCGTCGTCAGTCCAGGGCGGAATATCGTCCACGGGCTCTGCCGGCGCGGATGCTTCAGGCTTCGGCTCGGGCTCGGGTTCCGGAATACTGACCGCATCCGGCTCTGCGTCCACGGCCGGAGCTGCGCGGAACGAGCCGGCGGCCGCGGCGCGCTCCAGACGGCTCATACGGGCCTCAAGCGCATCCCTGTCGAGCTCCGGTGTGCACAGCCGCACGAGACACAGCTCGGCCGTGGTGCGCGCCGAAGGGCTGTCGCGCAGCTGCGAAATGCCGTTTTGGACAACCGTCATGTTATGAAGCAGCTCTTCACGCGTGAAAATACGGCCGAACTGCCGGAGAGAATCCATGTCATAGGCGCCGGAAATGAGAGCTTCGCCGCCCTTGGGCGCTATCGAGAGTATCAGCGCATCGCGCATCAGGGCGTTCAGGTCGCCCAGGACGCCGGCCGGGTCTTTTCCGTCGCGCCAAAGCTCGCTGAAGAGCTTCAGGGCTGCGGCGCTGTCATGCTTCGATGCGGCCTCAAGCAGCCCGGAGGTTTTCCGGCCGCCGGCGGCGCCGGTGGCCTCCAGAACGGCCTGCGCGTCTATTACCCCGCGTCCGGAGCACTGGTCAAGCAGACTGAGAGCGTCGCGCATTCCGCCGTCGGCCAGGCGGGCGAGCATCCAGGCGGCCTCCTCGGTCAGGCTTATGCCTTCGCGGGACGCGACATAGATGAGCCGCTTCGCAATTACGGAGGCGTCTATGCGCCTGAAATTAAAGCGCTGGCAGCGCGAGAGAATGGTTGCGGGAACCTTGCGCAGCTCGGTGGTGGCTAGTATGAACATGAGGTGCTCGGGCGGCTCCTCGAGTATTTTCAGCAGCGCATTGAATGCGCTGGCCGACAGCATGTGGACCTCGTCGACTATATAGACGCGCTTCCTGACCGTGGCGGGAGCAAATACGGCCTCGTCGCGCAGCGCGCGTATGTTGTCGACGCCGTTGTTGCTGGCCGCGTCTATTTCCACGACGTCCATGATTGTTCCGGCTTCAATGCCGCGGCAGGCCTCGCACTCGTTGCAGGGGCTTCCGTCAACCGGGTGCTCGCAGTTTACGGCGCGGGCAAGCAGCTTCGCACAGGTGGTTTTTCCGGTGCCGCGCGTGCCGACAAAGAGGTAGGCGTGACTTGTGCGCCCGGTTATGACCTGCTGCTTGAGCGTCTCGGTTATATTCTCCTGGCCCCAGACGTCGTCAAAGGTCTGCGGCCGGTATTTGCGATAGAGCGCCTGGTACGTAGCATTCACCGCCTTGCTGAATAATGCAAAACCGAAGCCCCGGCAGAGCAGGCACGGTTTTACCTGAAGAAACGGCCTTTTGCAAGACTGCACACCCTCGTTCGAACAGTTGACACGCCCGTTACCGCGGCAGCCAGCTCGGCCCCGGCTGCCTCACGGCACACGTATGGGCCCGCTTAATGCTGCTCGGTTCCCCGCCTGACATGGTTCACGGGAATACGTTGCGCGAGACCGGGGCTTCAACGCCGCTTACCGCGGTCAGACGGCACATCGAACTGTCCTCACTCGGGAATCCATCCCTGCTGTAGCGGATTGCAGGTTACAGGGCACCGCTAGCTCCCCGACTGGTGCAGCCTTGCGAAAGGCCGTGCGCCTATTATAACTCAAAGAAGTAAATTGCGCAACCGTGAATTTTCCTCTTTACAAATCCGAAATATATGGTATAATGACTGAGCGCCTTAAAGGCGGAACATGGGCCTGTAGCTCAGCTGGGAGAGCGTTCGGTTCGCATCCGAGAGGTCGAGAGTTCGAGTCTCTTCAGGTCCACCAGAAAAGCACCGCAGTTTTGATACAAAGCGTATCAAGCCTGCGGTGCTTTTCTTTTTTGCCCGAAAGCCTTGGTTTCAAGGGCTTTCGGGCTGTAGCGGTTCAATATAGGCTCGGTGCAAAAAGCCCCATTTGCCGTGGTGGGGCAAATGGGGCCTGGCCATTGGGTAATAACGGCTACGTGCTTACATTCATCCGTTATTTAAAGAACAGGGAGGGGATGAATGTGGCGACTTCTGGTATGAAGATGATAAGCGCCATAACTATAGCCGTTATCATGACCATTGGCACGATGTATCTTATCATTTTTGTCATTGTTGTGTCTGCTATGCCCATTGCTATGAACAGGTACGAGCCGACCGGCGGCGTAACCGCGCCGACGACGCTGGCGATGCAGAACATAACGCCGAACTGGATGGGGTCGATGCCGAGCTGGAGCACGATGGGGTACAGCACGGGCATGATAACCATCATGACGGCCAGCATATCCATGAAGCAGCCAAGGATAAGGCTGAAAACCATGATGATGAGCATGAAGGAGATGTTGCTGAGGTTGTGCGAAAGCAGCCAGTCGAGCAGCTGATTGCCAACCTGAGCCCTGGCGAACATGTAGCCGTAGATGGCGGCGGTGGAGAGGAGCATCATGACCATGCCGGTCGTCTTGCAGGCCTCGTAGACAGCTTCCCAGAACTTCTTCCAGGTCAGCTTCCTGTAAATCACCGTGCCGCAGAAGACGGCGTACAGGCAGGCGACTATACCGGCTTCAGTGGCGGTGAATATGCCGGTGAGGATGCCGCCCAGGATTATGGCGGGACAGATGATGGCGCCAAGCGCACCGAGGAAGGTGCGGCCGAGGCGGCGCAGATTGAAGCCCACCTTATCGCTGATATTCTTTTTCTTCGCATAGCGCACGCCCATGAACATGAGGGCGATGCCTATCAGGAAGCCGGGAATATATCCGCCCATGAACAGCTTGCCGACGGAGTCGCCTGTTATGGAGGAATATATAATCATGTTCATGCTGGGCGGAATTATCGGACCCAGGGCGCCTGCCGTGGCAAGCAGGGAGGCGGTGAACCCGTCCTCATACCCCTTTTCCCTCATGGCGGGGACGACCATGGAACCGACGGCGCTGGTGTCGGCGGCGCCGGAGCCGGAGATACCGGCGAAAATCATGCACGCGCCGACAGTGACTATGGACAGGCCGCCTTTAATCCAGCCGAGAAGGGCGGAGCAGAAGTCGATTATCTTCTTCGTAAGTCCTCCGGCACTCATCAGTTCGCCAGCGAGGAGGAAGAACGGGCATGCCATAAGGGAAAACGAGTTCAGGTCGCCGCAAATCTGCTGGACAAGAACAGAAGCGCTTATGTCGGAGCAGGTCAGGACGCCGATTACTCCGGACAGGCCCATTGCAAAGGCTATGGGCGTCCCTATGACCATCAAAATAATAAATATCGCAAATGATACCAGCAGCAAGCCTATTCACCTCCGTTGTCTTTATGCTTGATGAGTTTCTTCAGGTTCCTGACATCCAAGAGATATACGGAAGCCATGGATATCAGCATGAGCACAAGCCCGACGGGCAGGGCCGCGTATACCCAGCTCCAGGTGATAGGCAGGATGGTGGACTTGACATGCGCGGTCTGCGCGCAGAGCGTTATGCCTGCCGGTACCATCAGGAAGATGTAGACGAGCATGGCCACGCGGGAAATGTAGTAGAAAATCAGATTGACTTTGGGCGGCATGTAGGTTGTGACAAAGTCAACGGAGATGTGCTTGTGTTCCCTGACGGCTATTGAGGCCGTTATAAATGCCAGCCAGACAAACATGTAGCGCATCAGCTCTTCGGACCAGACCAGAGAGCTTTTGAGTATAAAGCGGAATATTATCTGCAGAGTACCGACCAGGACTATAATCACGAGCATTATGCAGGCGATCGCGGCTTCGGTCTTTTTAATCGCATTGTCTATTTTTCTCAGATGGCTCATAAGTGCCCCCTCTCATAGGTGCTGCCGGAATGCCTGCGGATTGGACGCAGGCATTCCAGCTTTATAATTTATGCGAGTACGGAACGGAGCTCGTTGACCTTGTCGGCGTAGCCGTAGGGTTCGGCTGTATCGGTAATAATACCGGAGACGGCGTCCTGCAGAGCGGTCATATCCTCGGCGCTGAGCTCGATAATTTCAATGCCGGAATCGACAAACATGTCGCGATAGGTCTGCTCATTCTCTTCGGTGAGCTGGAGCTGCAGCTCGTTGGCCAGGCTCATGGCCTCTATAACGGCGTTCTGCTGATTCTCGGAGAGGGAATCCCACTTGGCCTTGTTCATCGAGCAGAAGTTCGTGACGTTGACGTGCCCTGTGATGGTGTAATAGTCGGCGACCTCCTGGAGATTGGCGGTGGCGAGCGTCTCGGTGCTCGCCTCAACGGCGGAGACCATGCCGGACTGAATGGCGGTGTAGCTCTCGGACCAGGCGACTATAGTCGGGTTGCAGCCAAGAGCCTCGAAGATGTCAACGTAGACCTGGTTGTCGGGGACGCGGATGTTCAGGCCCTTGAAGTCGGCGGCGGTGCGCACATCGACGCCGCTGGTAAGGACATTGCGGCTGCCGCCGGACATCCAGCCGACAGCGTGGAAGTTGGAGTCGGCCATTACCTCGTTGAAGAAGTCCAGACCGCCCATGTCGTCAATAATCTGCTTCTGCTGCTCGCCGGTGGTGAACATGCACAGGCTCTCGAACAGGGCCGCAGCGGGGACGTAGCCTGCGTACATGCCGCCGCCGGAGATGGTCATGTCCAGAACGCCCTGGTCGACCTGCTGCAGGATTTCGGACTCGGTGCCCATCTGGGATCCGGGGTAAATTACAACGGTGATAGTGCCGTTGGAGAGCTCTTCAACTTTCTCCTTGAAGAGTTCAACGGCCTGTCCTATGGCGTGGGAAGATGCGTAAATATGTCCGATGGAGATTTCCACTGGCTTGTCCTCAGCGCTGCCGGGGTCAGCAGAACCGGCGGCTGGGGGTGTGTCTGTGCCGCATGCGCCAAGAGCGAGGACCAGTGCGAAACACAGCAACAGGCTAAGTACTTTCTTCATTTTAATTCCTCCTTTAATTTGCAGAACATTCCCTGTTCTGAACGTACAGAAGTGGTTGAGATGAGCTCTTCAATCTCCGCCTTTACAGGCGCAGACAGAGCCGCACCGGGACGTGTGACAGATATGGCGCCGGCAGCGCAGGCAAATTCCACCGCGCCGCGCAGTTCCATATCAAAGGACAGAGCCGCTGCAAGAGCTCCGTTGAACACGTCGCCCGCTCCCGTCGTATCTATTGCCTTGGAAGGAAAAGCAGGGACAAGATACGATGAGCCTCCGTCGCAGACATATGCGCCCTTCGAGCCAAGAGTAAGAATAACCGTCTTTACTCCCCGGCTTATCAGCTGCTTCGCAGCTCCCTCCATGCCGGCGGCGCTGCTGACCGCAACACCGGTTAAAGCTTCAGCTTCGGTCTCGTTGGGGGTTATAATGTCCACGTTTTTATAAATTTTGTCGGAAATTTCGGCGGCAGGCGCAGGGTTGAGTATGACCGTTGCGCCGTTTTGCTTTGCGGCTGCAACCACTTCTTCTACGGCTGAGAGATTGGTCTCCAGCTGGGTAAGTATTATACCAGAAGAGGCAAGCTCCGCGCATATGCCGTCAATATCCGAAGTGCTTATGTGGCTGCAGGCGCCCTTGTTAACCACAATCGAGTTCTGTCCGCTGCCGCTGTGGACAGTTATAAAGGCGGATGAGGTGGGCAGGCTGCCGTCTTTCAGTATGCAGTCAGTGCCCATGCCCTCATTCTTGAAGGTTTCCAGGGCGCAGCTTCCGAAGCTGTCGTTTCCTATCTTGGTGGCGAATACCACTTCAGCCCCGGCGCGGTGGGCGGCGATGGCCTGATTCGAGCCCTTACCGCCCGGGCCGGTTTCAAAGGACAGGCCCATTATGGTCTGGCCCGGCTTCGGAAAATCTTCAACCCTGGCCGTCATGTCGTAATTGAAGCTGCCGAAAACTAGAATTTTCTTCATGCGTCACCTCTGTTCAATCGGACAGAATGCCCGTCACAAAAAGTCTGCCCGGGTCATAGCCTCCCGCGGCCGCGGCCTGACGCAGTTCTTCGGCCCGGCTCTTCTTGAGCGCGTGATACTTTTCGTATTCCCAGGTCCTGTCCAGGCGCTGGTACTTGGTGATGCAGCTGTTGTTGAAAGCGCAGAGTTCCCAGCGCGCGACGACGTCGCCGATTTCACCGGCAATGAATTTTCCTATGCCGCTGAGGTTTTCCTCTGTAGCGGTGGCGTCGGGTATGAGCGGGGTGCGTATCCAGATCTCGCTTTTGAACTCATGGCTGCGTATCTTTTCCGCTATCCACCTGATATTGTCGAGTATCAGCTCATTGCTGACGCCGGTGAAATGCCTGTGCTGCTCCGGGTCTATCAGCTTGAGGTCGTATAGTATGTAGTCCGTATGGGGAAGTATGACCTCAAAGTGTTCCCTGGGGGCGAAGCCGCTGGTGTCGAGGGCCGTTGTGACGCCGTGCGCGTGCAGGCCCTTGAACAGCTCTGTTACGAACTCATATTGCAGCATGGCCTCTCCGCCGGAGGCGGTCACGCCGCCGCCGGTCGTATCGTAGTAGACCTTGTATCTGAGCAGCTCGTCAATCAGGCTGTCCAGGCTGCGGCGCTCGCCGCACATGGAGAGGGCCTGGCCGGGACAGGCCTTTACGCACTCGCCGCAGCGGACGCATTTGTCCCTGTCTATGTGTATGCCGTCCTCGGCGGCGATGTTTGCGCCGTGCCTGCACGTCTCGTGACAGATGAGGCAGCCTATGCACTGCCTGCTCTGCCACCATACAAGCGGCTCGGCCGAGATGCCCTCGGGGTTGTGACACCATTTGCAGGAGAGGGGACAGCCCTTGAAAAATACTGTGTCCCTCTGCCCGGGGCCGTCATGAGACGTGCCCCGGTAGATGTCGAATATAAGCGCGCTGTCCCTGCTCATTACAGCTCACCGTAGTTGTTTCTGCCGCAGAACTCCTCCTGGAAGGGCTTGGCCAGGCAAATGAAGCGGGTGGTGTAGCCGGTGACCTTGATGATTATGTTCTGGTAATCGGGGTTTTCGGGGTGGTCTATCGCGTCCTTGAGCTTTTCCAAATCAATAATGTTGAGATTTATCTGGAAGGTGTTCTGCGCGAAGAAGGCTTCTGTGAACTCCTTGATATACTGCGCCATGTTTTCCTTGCCGTCGAAGAACCTGGGCTGGAGCTCCACCTGCAGCGTGCCGCCGAGGAACTTGTAGTTGTGAATCTTGGCGAGGGAGTTTGCCGTGGCCAGCAGACCCTTGGTGTTCCTGCCGGCGGTGGGGTTGCAGCCGTGAGCCAGCGGCTCGGTGGCCAAACGGCCGTCGGGAGTGGCGGGCAGCACGTTGGTGGCCGTGTGGCCCTGGAACTGGAAGAGAGAGGCGCGGTACTGCTGGCCGCGACAGTTGTAGGTGTGGTCGAGAACGTCGGCAATCATATCGGTAATCCTGACGAGCAGGGCGTCTACTTCGTCGAGGTCATTGCCGAATTTATCCTGACGCAGGAAGCGCTGGCGCATGACTTCGTTGTCTTCCCAGTTCTCGCTGGTGGCCTTTCTGACCTCGGCCATCGTATACATCTTCTCCTCGAACACCAGCTTCTTGATGGCGTACATGGAGTCGGCCACATTGGGGATGCCGAGGATGTTGGCGGAGGTGTACTGGTAGTCAACGCCGCGATGTCCCGTGATATCTATGCCGCGCTCAATTGGGCCGTGGAAGCTCAGAGAGGTGGCCATCTCGGGCCAAATCTGATCCTGCACCTCATACTGTGCGTCCTTGAATACGCGCAGGGCCTCGACCGTGCGCTTGAACTCGTCGGCAAAGGTCTGATAGAAGGTCTCAAAGTCGGTGATATTCTTCTCTATGGCGATGTCCATGGCCCTCCACATGGGATCCAGCAGTACGAGGGCGTTGACGTCCTGGTCGCAGTACTCACGGCCGGGGATGCTGAACCACTGGCAGCCGCCGACGGCGACGGTCCAGGCGTGCTCGGGGGCGACGCCGCTGCGCAGCTCGCAGTCGCGCATCAGGTCGTAATTGCAGAACGTGGGTACGCTGGCTCCGTGCCTTGCAAGCACGTCGCAGGCATAGAGGAAGAGGTCCTGGTCGATGTCCTTGTGCCACATGAGGAACATGTTGTTGTAGTCGTCAACCATATCGTAGGCTTCGAGGATTATCCAGCTGGCCGGGCAGGTGGCGTCGCTGCCGTCCTCAAGCCTGCCGCAGATGGTGAAATGCTGGCCTCTGACCTTGAGGAACATCTCGGCAAGATATTCCCTCGCGTCCTGCTTCGTGAGGATTCCGCTTTCGAGGTCCTTGACAAGGAAGTCGTTCAGGTAGAGGTCGAGGCGTCCGTAGCCGTTGCCGTGGCCGACTATGCGGTCGGTCATTATGGCAAACTGTATGAACTGAACGGCCTGATGGTAGGTCTGAGGGGCGCCTACCGCAAGGGCGTGACAGTCCGCGGCGACAAACTCGTAACGGGCCTTGAGCACGGGGTCGGTTTCCTGGGCCGCAAGCTCGAGAGCCCTGTCCGCGTGCTTCTGCACATAGTCTATGATGCCCTGGCAGACAAGCTTGAGTCCCTCGAGGTAGTTGACCTTCACCGGATGGTCGAGACGCCGGTACATCTCGAGGTTCTTGTCTATTCTGGCCATGATGCCGGTCCAGCCCTCCTTGAGGCCGATGCCGAGATCAAGGCAGGTGTGGCCGTGGCTGGTTCCGCCGGCGCCGAGCTTGCGGACCTCGCGGCCGAGCTCATGGACCTTGTCGCCGAAGTAATACTTTCTTACCTCGTTCATTTCCCAGTGGAATTCGCCCACAATGCACTCGAAAGGATGAATCTCGGCGGGAGAATTGTCCAGCAGGAACTTGTAGTCCTTGCCCCACTGCAGCGGGGTGGCCTCATAGCCTTCAACATGCGAGGGCACCTCGTCATACCTGGGGAAGCCTATGCCGATGTCCACTCGGCAGGCGTGGTCGCCGAGAGAGTAGCTTGTCTCGGGAGGCGCAGACCACTCGCCGGACTGCGGAACGCATCCGTTCGCTTTATCCGTCCAGTGATACACGAGCTGTTTTTCGTCAGCGGTGTACAGATTCCTTCTGCCCGAAATGGCCAAATCCTGGTTGTATTTGATTACTTCCTTTAGCCTGTCGCTGGGAAGGAACTTGGCCCCATAACTGTTTCTCACGCTAGCCATAAATAAATACTCCCTTCGATGCAGCCATGTTTTAATTATTTTGAATAATAAGGGCTCTGATATGAAAGCTGCTTCTTGTTAAAATGATATGATGCCTGCGTAAAAGATTCAATATGTAATTCACAATCGTACATATGAAACAATTAATTATTACATACATATTGCATATTCAAATTTCATGTGTTATACTCGATACAAATCACGGAAAGGGTTTGTAACTATGGCAACAATAAAGGACGTCGCCGCCGCTGCGGGCGTGTCAACGGCTACGGTTTCAAGGGCTTTCAGCAATAAGAACAGCGTGAACGAGGAGACGAGGAACAGGATATTCGAAGAGGCCGAAAAGCTGAACTTCAAGCCGAGAGAGTACAGGCAGAGGGCCAACTCTCTGGGCTGCGGCTGCATAGGCGTGGTGGTCCCGGACATCAGCAACAACTTTTTTGCCGAAGTGATAAGCGGCATCGAATCCGTCGTGTCCAAACTGAATATTCAGGTACTTATTTGCAACAGCGATGAGGACCCCGGGGCTGAGGTGAAAATACTTGACGCGCTGCAGGCAATCAATATCTGCGGCATCATAATCGCGCCGGTATCAAACGCCGTGGAGTATAACGCGGAGCTGCTAAAGAGCTTCGACAGGTCCGGAATTCCCGTGGTGCTTATGGACAGGGATCTCCGAAACGGAAGCATGGACGGCGTGTTTATGGACAGCTATGGAGGCGCGTATGAGGCCACTCAGACGCTTATAAGCTGCGGACACAGGGATATAGCTTTTATATGCGGGCCCCTTACTTCCAGCAGCGGCCTGGACAGGTTCAACGCCTTTATAGCCGCGCACAGGGACAATGGGCTCGAGGTGCATGAGGAGTACGTAATATACAGCGACTTCAAATACAAAACCACCTACAACCTTGTTACACAGCGAATAGACCAGATTAGAAAGGTTACGGCCATCCTGTCCTCCAACCGCAGAATGACCTACGGCTGCTGCATGGCGCTCGCTGAAAACAGGATAAGAATAGGGCGGGATATCGCCTTCATCTCCTGCGGCCGGCCTGAGATAGGCCACGGGATTATAAGCTATGTGGACTACCCCACCTTCGACATGGGCCGGGAGTGCGCACAGATTCTGATTGAGAAAGCGCAGGGCGGCAGGCGCAGCCGCGCGTACGCCAGAAAGAGAACAACCTTTGATATGAACCTTGTCCTGAACGGTTCGGAGAAGTATCCAACCGACAGGTAAAAGAAAATGCACATAGTAAAAGC
>CALXGL010000241.1 GCA_944387825.1 uncultured Oscillospiraceae bacterium
AGCGGTAGACCACGGTCAGCAGCATGGTGAACATGCCCAGGAGATGTATGTTTGGCAGCACCGCCATAATCTCCTTGGAGGCGTACATCAGCGCGCCGAACATGGCGAAGACCGCCATGTGCAGGACATCCGGAGCGCCCTTACGCGGCTTCGCGGACAAGGGCGTATTCGCCTCCGTCGGTTACTGGCGTGGTATCGACGCCGGTCATGGCGTATTCGCCGTCTATGTAGAGCGCCCAGTAATAACCGTCCGCCTCATAGTCCGCGGAGATGCCGTTGACGGTCTTGATATAGAGGCCGAGCTCGCTCTCGTCCCCTGCTATCAGGCCCAGCGGCTCGAGCGCGGCGCGGAGATTTTCGGCGTCGGTATGTACGGTGAAGGTCACGGTTTTATCTTCGGCGGTGACGTCCACGCTTATGGTGTTCGCGCCCTCGCCGAGCTCGGTGTTCCCGGTATAGGCGGCCTCCGCCCACACTCCGTCCGCGCCGGGTTCGGCGCTGCCTCCGGGCACAGGCTCCGCAGAGGGGGACTCAGCCCCGGCGCTGGGGGTTACGGCTGTCTCGCCGCAGGCGGCGAGAGCGAATACCATGGCCAGCGCCAGAAACAGCGCGGCCAGTTTTTTTGTCTTGTTCATCACACATCTTCCTTATACATTTAGTCGCAGCTCACGAACGCGCGCGGGTGCTCGCACGCTCCGCCGGGCGGGCATTCCGGCTTGCCAAAGGCTTACGGCAATGGCTGTTGCGGCGGATTTTCACCGCCTTCCCCCGCCCCCTCCCGCCGCGTCAGGCGCGGCGCTCAGGCCCGGCAAAGCGCCGGACGGCAGATGTATCGGTCTGTGCGCAGGTATTTTAACACGGCGGCCGCCGGATGTAAAGCATGAGCCCCGCCGGGCGGGGCTCATGTATGCTTATCAGCCGTTTCCGGTTGGGAAATACGGGCTCAGCGCGGCGGCAACGCCGGATATGGGCATGGTCTGGAGCCAGACTTTGCCCGGGCCGGTAAGCAGCGTATTGAAAAGGCCCTCGCCGCCGAAGAACTTGTTTTTGAGGCCCGGCACCTGGCGGATGTCCATCTGTACGCTGGCTTCAAAGCCGGCGACGTTGCCCGTGTCGGCTATGAGCTGTTCGCCGGGGGCCAGCTCTATCTCGTAGACGTCGCCGTCTATCTCGACAAAGGCGAGGCCGGTGCCGCTCAGACGCTGCATGATGAAGCCCTCGCCGCCGAAGAGGCCGACGCCGAGCTTCTTGTTGAATGTAATCTCAAGATTTACGCCGGGAGTGCTTGCGAGAAAGCTGCGCTTCTGCAGGACTATCTCGCGTCCGGGACCTATCTCCATGGGCAGTATCCTGCCGGGGAAGCTGGTGCCGAAGGCTATTGTCCCCGAGCCGCGCGCGGTATAGATGTTCTGAAACATGCTGTCGCCGGAAAAGGCGCGGGAAAACATCTTGCCAAGCCCGCCGCCGCGCGTCTCCATGGAAATGTTGGGCGTCTGCCAGACCATCGAGCCGCGCTCGGTTATCATGGCTTCGCCGTCGTTGAGGCTGCAGATGACGACGGGGAACTCCCCGCCGCGTATTTCATAGCGCATGGTTTTTACCTCCAGTATGAGTTATACTTATTTTAAACGGCCGAGTGTAAAATTTGCAAGCTAAAACTGCCGTTTTATCTGCATCATGTAGAAGCTCCTGCCGTCCACGGCGCGCATTGTGGCCAGAATGCCGTCCAGGTGGTCGTACTCGTGCTGCACAAGCTCGGCGAGGTCGCCGGAGAGCTCCATGCGCTTCGCCGCGCCGGCTTCGTCGCTGTATTCGAGCACGCAGCGCTTATGGCGGCGCACGCGTACGGCGAGCCCGGGGAACGACATGCAGTCGTCCAGCAGCTCATACTGCTCGCCGTCCGGGAACGTGAGGGCCGGATTTATGAGCACGTACGGTTTGTCCAGCAGCATGTATATGAGACGCTTTTTTATGCCCAGCTGCGGCGCCGCGCCGGCCCTGCCTGCGCCGTACCTGTCGCGATAGGCGAGCAGCGTGTCGTGCAGGTCTTCGACCCAGCCGGGCAGGGCGGCCGCGTCGGCTTCGGTTACCGGATCGCAGCTTTCATAGAGCCGCGGGTCGCCTAGCAGAAGTATTTCCCTTACCATTGTCAGTCCTCCCGATGCTTAAACTCTTGCAAAGCGCTGCAAGTTGGAATATAATTATCTCAAAGGAGATGATACTTGTGAATAAATCTCTCGGAGCGACATTACACAGCCTGCGCCGAGCCGCGGGCCTTACTCAGCAGCGCGTCACCGAACTGCTGCGCGAACGCGGCTACGAGGTGCAGAGCGCGGCGGTCAGCAAGTGGAAATAGGATATGACCATGCCGAACGCCGGGCAGTTCCTGGCACTCTGCGAGATATATTCCGTCTCTGACGTTATGGGCACTTTTACCGGCAAAAACGGGCCCACGGCGCTGCTGAACGACGCCGGGCGCAAGCTGGTGGACGATTACATAACCGTGCTCGTGGCCAGCGGGCTGTACTCCGGCATGCCCGGCTACAGGCAGCGCACCCTGCCGCTCTATGACCTGGCGGCGAGCGCCGGCACGGGCCAGTTCCTGGACGGCGAGAGCTACAAGCTCATCGACGCCTCCGACGCGCCGCGCAGGGCGGATTTCGCCGTGCGCATAGCCGGCGACAGCATGGAGCCGGAGATACACGACGGCAGCGTGGTGTGGGTTCACGGCTGCGAGACGCTCAGCAGCGGCCGCATCGGCATATTTGTCTACGGCGGGCAGGCCTATTGCAAACGCCTGCGTGTGAACAGCGCAGGCGTCATGCTGATTTCCGCGAACATGGACTATGCGCCCATCGTCGTCCGCGAGGAGGGAGAGCTGCGCGTCTGCGGCGAGGTTGTAGGCGCGGCGGTCCCGCGTTAACCGGAGAAGCTCTGGCACACGTGCCTGATGCAGCAGCGTTCGCAGTACGGCTTCCTCGCCGTGCACACGGCCCGGCCGTGGAGCACGAGGCGGTGCGTGAAGTCGTTGCTCTTCTCCGGCGGAAGCTGGGCGCGAAGGGCGGACTCTATCTTCACCGGGTCCTTCTCGTTGTCCACAAGGCCCATGCGGTTTGAAAGCCGGATGCAGTGCGTGTCCACGACCACCGCGCCGGGCGCGTTGTACACGTCGCCGAGGATGAGGTTCGCGGTCTTGCGCCCCACGC